>JBDOMX010001166.1:0-9872 GCA_039831615.1 Planctomycetaceae bacterium | reverse complement strand
AGTTTCTTGAGAAGCAGCAGCAGGATGGCAGCGTCACCATTGTGGAAAAATCCTCGTCGGCACATCTGGTTCCGGATGTGATGACCGGGCACGTCGATGCGGCCATTGCTTATGTCTCAGATGTGCTGCCAAATCGGGACAGCGTGGACATCATCCGGATTCAGTCGCCTCTGAACCTGGCGATTCAGCCCATCAGTATTGCAAAGACAAGTGATCACAAGCATCTGCTGCGTCGGTTGTTTAAGCGAATCGCGAACTCCCCGGAAGCCTTTGAATCCGTGGGATTCCACTTTCGTCTGGGCGAACAGTCCGCCGACGATGTAGAGAGCCAGTCGCCATGAGTGGCACGGCCTCTGCTTCCGATGATGTCGAACGCCATCCCGCGCGAGCAACGCGGAACGTTACTCTGCCGAACACAGTATTCATGATCTCTCTGGGGATCATCGGCGGCACGTATATGCTGCTCATCGTGGGTATGCTTGCCGCAGACACGTGGTACATGGCAGAGAATACTGTGAGAGCAGCTGAAGCCGGCGATTCATGGAAAACACTACTGTTAAACAATCCCATCAGCGAAGCTCTCGCTGACCGCAAAATCCGCTATTCCATCTGGCTCAGCCTGACATCATGCACGTTGTCTGCAGTCTTCTCACTCCTCGTCGCGGTGCCGATTGGATACCTGCTCTCGCGTCACGAGTTTCGAGGAAAACGGTTGCTCGATTCCGTGCTGGATATTCCCATCGTGTTGCCGCCCCTTGTGGTTGGCCTGAGTCTGTTGATTCTGTTTCAGTACCCACCGTTTTCGTGGATTGCGCGAGACATCGTGTATCAGTTGCCGGTCGTGGTCCTCGCTCAGTTTTCTGTCGCGTGTGCGTTCGCGGTGAGAACCATGAAATCCACCTTCGACCACATCAATCCCCGGTCTGAACAGGTAGCCATTACACTGGGATGCTCGCGTGCTCAGGCGTTTGGATGGGTCGTGCTTCCCGACGCGTCCCGTGGCATGATGACAGCATTCACGCTGGCCTGGGCGCGTTCACTGGGAGAATTCGGCCCGTTGCTGATCTTTGCCGGCGCCACACGGATGAAAACCGAAGTCCTGTCGACCTCAGTGTTTCTTGAATTGAACGTTGGAAACATCGAAGCGGCTGTCGCCGTTTCACTCATCATGATTCTGGCGGCCGTCACCGTACTCGTGATCACCCGTCGCTGGGGATTGCGGGATGTTACCTTATAAGTGGAGCAACCTGCGATCCGATGATTGCCATTGAAAACATGTCCATTGAATCAGGCGAGTTTCGACTCTCCAACGTCTCGCTCAGTATCCCGGCGGGCCAGTACGGCGTGCTGATGGGCAGGACAGGTTCGGGGAAAACCACGATTCTCGAGTGTATTCTGGGACTGCGCACAATTACGTCCGGCAGGATTCTGCTTGCCAACGAAGACGTCACGCGTCTCAATCCCGCCATGCGTGGCGTTGGTTATGTCCCGCAGGACCGAGCCCTGTTTTCAAGGATGACTGTGCGGGACCATCTGGCGTTTGCTCTGCTGATTCGCAAAACGCCTTCGGCAGAAATCGACGCACGCGTCCGCGACCTGGCAACGTCTCTGAGCATTGCTCACCTGCTTGAGCGGACACCGCACGGCCTGAGTGGTGGTGAACAACAGCGTGTTGCACTGGGCAGAGCTCTTTCGTTTCGGCCGCGAGTCCTTTGCCTCGACGAGCCACTCAGTGCCCTGGATTCCGAAACCCGGAAACAGATGTGCGAGCTGCTGCAGGAGATCTCTCGCAAGGAACACGTCACCACTCTGCATGTCACACACAATCTGGACGAAGCACAGCGTCTGGCTGATTGTCTGTTCGCTGTTGTCGATGGTAAGATTGAACCGGCCGAGGAAAGCAACTGATGCAGATTACCATACGATACGAAGCTCAGGCCCGACGCGCCGCCGGAATCAGTTCTGAAACGATTGAATTTTCTGACCGATGTTGTGTGAGCGACTGCATTCGCAGCGTCGCCGACGCCCATGACGAACAACTTGGAATGATTCTCGTCAACACCGAAGGAGAAATTCAGCGCAGCCTGCTGATGTTTCTCAACGACGTCCAGATCATGCGGAACGATGACAGTCCACTTTCCGACGGTGACACACTGACGCTGATGACACCCATTTCGGGTGGCTGATTCCTGCCTCGTCCGAATCCGTCTCTGGTGTCAGCACCCAGGTCACTTTGTCGATTGTCCGGAACTCATGCCCCCATCTGCCCCCCGTCCCCTGACTGATGAAGAACGTGCCACGTACGAATGGCAAATGTGGGTCGACGACTTTGGTGAAACAGGGCAGGAAAAACTGAAGGCTTCCTCAGTGCTCGTTTCCCGCGTGGGTGGACTGGGAAGCGTCGTCGCCTATGAACTGGCTGCCGCGGGAGTCGGTACGCTGGTGCTCGCTCACGCCGGCAACATTCAACCGAGCGACCTCAATCGCCAGCTGCTGATGACTGATGCGGCGCTGGGAACATCGCGCGTCGAATCGGCAAAACGACGGTTGATGGAGCTGAATCCCCGTCTGAACATTGTTGCTGTCAGCGAAAACGTGAACTCTCGAAACGCGGCCGCACTTATCGAGCAGGTCGATCTGGTCGTGGATTGTGCGCCGATGTTCGATGAACGATTTGCGATGAATCGCGAAGCTGTGCGTCAGAACACGCCGCTGGTGGAGTGCGCGATGTATGATCTGGAGGCCAGTCTCACGACCGTCATTCCCGGCCTCACGCCATGTCTTGCGTGCCTGCACCCGGAAGTCCCTCCCGTCTGGCGACGAGAGTTTCCGGTTTTTGGAGCTGTGTCAGGCACCGTTGGCTGTCTGGCCGCCATGGAAGCGATCAAAGTCATTGCCGGCTTCGGACATCCACTGGCCGGAATCATGGTGACGGCGAACCTGCGGGACATGACATTTTCGCGGCGGAAGATCCAGCGACGGAGCGACTGTGAGGTCTGCGGGACGGCGTGAGGACTCGCTGGACACCCAGCGATTCGACCCGGCTGCAGCTTCCGGCATGGCACGCCGGAAACTGCCTGCCAGGAACGCATGACAGAAACAGGCGGGTGCATGCGTTCATTCGTGGTGGATTCAAAACTGAATGCGACAGTTGCCACGTTCTCCCGGTCCCGGGAGAAGGAAAACGGTTCCGTCATCCGGGCTTCAGCCATCGTCCTGCTGATGGGGAGAAGCCGAACATTTCGTACACGCGACCGATCGCACATTGACTGCAGGAAGTCATGTCCTTGTGGGCGTGTCCTCCAGGGCCTGTGCGACTAGACTTCATGGATGGACCATACATCAATCGAAAAAATGCTGAAATCAAGCCTGCAGGATGGAAAGCTTTCTCGATCCGAGAAACAGATCCTGCGGTCGTTGCTGGCGATCGACGGCGATGAGTCACACGAACGCGACTGGATTCGAAATCGCGCAGTACAGACGGCCAGGGAATCGCTGACGGGTCCGGACGCGAAGCAAGCCATTGACTGGCTCGAAGATGTCATGGGACTGCTGGTCAGCGCCGAACGACCAGGCACGCAGCGATCAACAGACAACATCGCCGAAGTTCATTTCAGTCCGGGTAACGATTGTCGGCACCGCATTCAGGAACTGCTGCGAGGCGCAACGTCACACATCGAGATCTGCGTCTTTACGATCACTGATGACCGGATCACCGACGCCATCATCGATGCTCATAGTCGAGGCATACGAGTGCGCGTGATTTCTGACAATGACAAGGCACACGACCGTGGAAGTGATCTGATGCGTATCGAACGACTTGGTATTCTTGTGGCCTTTGATCAGACACCGAATCATATGCATCACAAATTTGCCATCTTCGACAGCAGGCTGGTCGTGTCAGGCAGTTACAACTGGACTCGATCAGCCGCTGAACGCAACGAAGAGAACCTCGTCGTCAGTGGTGATGTTCGATTGATCGGTGCCTTTCAAAACAGATTCGAGGACTTGTCGAATGAACTGTCTGTTGCGTCGTGATATTCAGTGGTCACGCACGGAGCCGTCTTCGTTGAGCGGCTGGGGATTTGAAAGTTCGAACGGATGTTTTTCCGCGATTTCCTCGTCGAATTCGCAGCCCAGCCCTGGTTGATCCGGCAGCATCGCGAACCCGTCCCTCACGCTGATGTGCGCCCCTTTGAACAGGTCGTTTTCCCAATTCGACGGGCGGACAACGAACTTGTACTTAGATTCCTGAATCACGCAGTTCGAAGTACATGCATCAATGTGCAGTGATGCCAGCGTACAAGGAAGGCTGGAGGGGTTGTGCAAAGCCACATCGATGCCCTGGGCTTCTGCCATGGCACAGATTTTTCTGGTTTCGGCGATGCCTCCGGCCTGAATCACGTCCGGCTGCACATAAGACACGAGGTGACGGCTGATGAGATCCTCGAAGTCGAATTTGGTGAAATGCCGCTCCCCGGTGGCCAGCGGCACCACGGTTCGTTCGCCCAGCCACTGCAGGGCATCGTTGAATTCGATATTGATCGGTTCTTCGAGCCAGAGTGGCCGGAACTCCTCAATGTTCTTCGCATATTCCAGCGCCTGAACAGGAGTCAGTCTCGTATGCGCATCGGTGGCGATATCAAAATTCGGACCAGCTTCATCCCGCATTTCGGCAAACGTGTCAATTGCCTTCCTGACGTCCCACGGGAATTGTGCCCGTCCATCTTTGATGCTCAGCGGCGGCCCCGTCTTGATCGCGGTGTAGCCTTTTTCTTTCGCGTCGCGAACGGCTGCTCGACCGGTCCCATGCACGTACAGTCGAATCTTCTCTCGGGCAGCACCACCGAGCAGTCGGTAGACGGGCACGTCGAGCAGTTTTCCCAGGATATCCCAGAGGGCAATCTCTGCGGCGCTGATCGCCGTATTGAGGACCGGACCACCGCGCCATCGTGGCCACCGATACATGCCCTGCCAAAGGAACTCAATACGAGTCGGATCATGCCCCAGCAATACCTCCTTTAACTCCCGGCATGCGGCGAGAGCCGTGCCGGTCTTCCGGTGCACGGAGGCTTCGCCGAGTCCGGTCACACCGACGTTTGTGTAGATCTTCATGAAGACCTGATTGGCCTCAATTCCCACACCCCAGCACTTCACATCAGTGATCCGTATGTTCTTTGGCAGCTTTGCCGAAAGCTCATTAACCAGCAGTCCGTTCCAGAACGGAATCCCGCCGAATACGATGCCGAGCTTCCGGATGAATTGACGACGGTGCACAGCGAACTCCTTCTGTTCAGGAATGTTGTCAAGTGAATCGTCGGGCGGGTGCGCAGCATGCCTGCAGTTCTGCGTGCGACGACAAGTGATTCTGTCCGGCACTTCAAACAGATGATTCTGATTTTCGAAGTCATCCACATTGAATAGCGTACCCGTTCGGACGTAAAACAGGCAATGATGCCCGATGGCTCGAACGTTCCCTGATCCTGGCAATTCCGATTGAGAAAACGATGTCCTGTCTTTCGGTGTTCCGTTTTTTTCTCGCCGCATTCCTGACTCTTTGCTTTTGCCCGGTCATATCCGCTCAACGTTCAACGATGCTCAAGGCCCCTCCACGGTTGAGTATTGTCGCCCCGCCCCTCGACTCCACGGAGCATCTGAGCACTCCCGGTGACACGGCCCCTCAGTTGCCGATCACGGATACACCGTTCTTCGAACACGTCCGCCGCAATCTGACTCAGCAGGAGCACTCAATCGTTGCTGCGCGGGCTCTCGTGAAATCGGTTGCCGGTCTCCCCGATACAACGACGACACAAATCGTTCAGGGAGGATACCAGTGGGTGGGTACGGTACAGGGGCTCTATTTCAAGCGGCCAGGTGGCACTGAATTCAGTCAACATCCCACGTACGGAGTCGATGGACCTCCTTCCAATGTCATCTCCGGGATGGTCGTTGATTCGCAGGGACGGCTCTGGGTTACAACCGGTGCCGGACTGAGTTTCCGGGATGAAACCGGTCAGTGGCGCATTATCCGCGGAAGCCAGGGGCTGCCTGCTGAGAATCTCAGTTCGATCGCAGTTGATTCTCAGGACCGCCTCTGGCTTGGCAGTCATCAGGGTTTGATCGAGTACCGGCCCGACGCCAACGGTCGCCAGTGGTACTTCCGAGCCGGACGCCGGTATCTGCCAGACAACCAGGTCACCGCCATCCATATACCGGATGACGACCGCTGTGTGCTGGTCAATACCCGAAAAGGCTGGGTGTGTATCGAAGCTGTTGAGCGAACTCTGTACGGCAAGGCCGAGTCCCTGGAAGCACGTTACCAACAGCGTCACCGCCGCCTCGGCATGCCTTCTCCGGCAGTTTACGAAGCCGCCGATCAAACAGACCACTGGGTTCACTCACCGCAGGCCAGTGACGGCCTCTGGACTTCTTACCACATCGCCGCCATGTGCTTCGCGTACACGGACACCGGCGAAGAACGCTACCTCGATGCTGCGAAAGAAGGCATGGAAGCGCTCTACATGCTGCAGAATATCACAGGCATCAAAGGACTGGTTGCTCGCAGCATGGCCGCCGTCAACGAACCTGCTGCACCGCGACTCAGAGAGCAAAGCAACTGGCATCTGACGGACGATGGCAAATACCTTTGGCGCGACGACGTTTCCAGTGACCAGATCACCGGCCACTACTTCGCTTTCCACAACTACTACGACCACGTCGCCCGTCACCGACCTGAAGAAAGCGCCCGATTGAAACAACAACTCCGGCAGGTCACTGATTACATCCTTGACCACAACTACCAAATCATCGACTTGGATGGTGAAAAGACGCGATGGGGCTGGTGGAATCCGGAGCTGTTAAACGAAGACCCCCGCAACTACCTCGAAAGTGGCCTGTATTCGCTGATGATGCTCTCGTTCCTGCGAACCGCTCACCACATCACCGGCGACGAGAAATATCTTGAACACTACCGTGATCTCATCGAAGAACACGACTACCTCAGCAATCTCCTGTTGCAGAAAAAAGTATTCCCTGACGAACTGAATCACTCCGACGATCAACTGTCAGCCCTGGTTTTCTATTCGTACATGCTGTTGGAGGACGACCCCTTCATTCGCAGCGCACTGCACCGTTCGCTTCGCCGACATGCGCGGATTGAACGTGACGAACGCAACACGCTGTTCGCTTTTGTTTACGCGGTTTCCGACCCGGAAGACGCCGATATCCTGGGTGGCATTCAAACCCTGCGGGAAATGCCTCAGGATCGACGGGACTGGCGCACCGACAATTCAACGCGCACCGACGTCGTCATCAATGCCCGAGCAACCGTTCCGGGCCAGCCGGTCCTGTTCGAAGTGCTGCCCGCCGATGAACGCCATTTCGAGCGATGGAATGCTGATCCGTATCGGGCGACGTCAGGCGGTGAGGGACTTGCCGAAGGGACCGGCGTCCACTATCTCCTGCCGTACTGGATGGGTCGCTACCACGGACTCATCTCGCCGCCGGCAGGCCCGCACAGCGTACGACGGTGATTCGTGGAAGTCGCAGCAGTGCCGGAACTCGGCACCACTGTTACAAAAATGCTCTCACGTCGGTCGGGGTGTCGCGGGTGCCTTGGTTTCGATGGGTGTCGTGGGCGCCCGTTATTACATGTCTTCACGCAGCCGTCACTTCACGGGCGCCGCCAATGGAGTCACGTACTTCCTGAACCGCGATCATCAGGCTCAGCATCCGCTGCTTCGACAGCGTTCGAATGTCGTCGCAGGTTCCGTAGCGGTCAACTTCCAGCGACACTGCGCTGATGAACCACATTCGTGACTTAGTCATCGCTGTCAGCTTGTTCGCCAGATCAACCGGAAGCCCCAGACCCGGAAGATCGGCCGCCTGGCGTTCGATTTCGTCAACCAGGCGCGAATACTGTGACAATTCGTCCGCGGGGCAGATGATGTCAATGACCTTGTTGACGTTGCCCGGCTTCACGGGAACAGGATCCGTGTTGGTGAGGTAAGCCAGCATGTCATGCCGCAGTTTCGATTCGGCCGTTTGTTGGGACCGCCAGCCAGGCAACTTTCGGAAGTACTCGGCGCGTGTTTTTGAGTCCAGTGGAGGAGGCGGAATCAGGATGATACGGCCATTGAGAATCCTGGCGTCGCGGTCGGCTGCAGTTTCGAGGTGGCCTGATTCAGCGACGACGTATTCTGCCAGTTTTTCGAGTGCACGTTCTACGCTCATGGGTTCGCCTTCGGGGAAACGAAAACGGACGCACGACACTGCGGGCGAGGTTTGGTCAATTGAACAGAGCAAGAACAGCGGGCGACGATCCAGTCGCTCGAAATGATTTTGCCTTGTCGGCATGAATAGTACCGGGCAACGGGGCCCGAATTTCGTCGCCGGATCAGCTGATCGGAACTTCGGTCGCGTCGTCCGATCGAAGTCACAATCTCGGCAACAGCCCGCTCACGCGCCAGAGGACTGACGGTGAGTGTCGAATTAATTAGTCCGGTGTGCAGAGGTTGATGCACGGTTGGGAGGGAATTGGAGAGAGCGAAGGCAAATGGTATCGCACCTTGACGATGCGAGCCAGCCAATGACTGTGAACGCACAGCTTCTGTCAAATGTTCGAGTGAAAACCAACAGAAATGCCGAGTATAGATAATTACCTATTCTGGGCATATTTTCTGGTCCCGCATTATTTGCCGAGCCGGAGTGCAGCAGCTTCGAAGCTCAGATGGGCACGCGAACCACTGAATTTCGCCAATGAAACAGCACTTTTTAGAAGGAACCCCAGCCCCCCCCCATCATTACATACCTCCCACCCTGGTATAGCCTTTCCTGCCCCGTAACTACCCTGACTCATTGCATTTACCTAATCTTCCGCGTGTGTTTTTTACCACGCTTACTATTAGGAATGAGGAAGACCGCATGTTGATTTCACAGGAAACGCAGTCCATAGATTCCGCAAGCACAGTTTCTGGCGAAGAACTCGTCTGCAAGATCGCCAGCTCCATGGCAGATTTCGATTCTGCGTTTGATCTGATTTACCAGAAGTACCTGACGAAAGGATTGATCGAGCGTAACTCTTTTGCGCGAAGAGTCTTACGATATCACCTGAACAAAGGTACAACGACCTTCATTGCCTACCGAGGTCAAAAACCGGTGTGCACAACAACGCTGATTGGTGATTCTGCGGATGGCCTGCCGCTTGAAGCCATCTATCCGATCGAAGTCGAAAGAAAGAGGATGGAAGGACTTCGGCTGGCTGAGGTTTCCTGCCTGGCCGGTTGCGGAACCGGCTCCGATCGGAACTTTCACCGGCTGTTCATGACCCTGATGCAGATTCTGGGACAGCACGCGGACCGATTCGGGATCGATCAGCTAGTGGTCGCTGTTCACCCTCGCCATGCCAGATACTACAGGCGAACGATGGGGTTTCAGCAATTCGGGGACGAAGTCTGCTACGAGTCACTGCACGACGCACCGGCGGTTGGCATCGCGCTCGATTTTGAGCAGGTTAAGTCCGAGCGTCCTCCGGCGTATGACATGATCTTCGGGTCAAAACTTCCACTGGAGCAAATCATGCCACGCCCCATGCCCGCGGAATTCGTGGAGTACTTTGAGCCGATGGTTGACTACAACGAAGCCTACGTTCCGTTCGTGATGTAATGCTTCGCGGGTCGTAAAACAGAAGAGTAGCCTTGGGGTGGAAGGACACGGTCCGAAATTCCGGGGGCTTCCTTCAATTGATGCAGCCCCGTCCCAAATTGCCAGGCTTTTCCTCCATGGATAGACTGACGAACCAGTCTGGCAGCCAGGGACCACAGAACTGATTTAAGGCCGGCGCTTCGCAGTTTGCAGCACAGGGGTATTCCCTG
>JBDOMX010000004.1:0-3364 GCA_039831615.1 Planctomycetaceae bacterium | reverse complement strand
GATTTGGTTTGCTTCCGGGGCGGGTGGCAAGCGAGAGGGCGGGCCTATATTGGGGTCGCTCGTTCGAGATGAGAAAGGACGTCGAGGAACAGAACCGAGAGTCGCAGGTTTGGCGCCGTCGGCGCGGCGACGGGCAGGGGTTCTGTGCCATGTTCGAGTAGCGGATGCTGGCAGCATCCACAACGGTCCTGTTGCTCGCGATTCCTGTCGAATTGACGCTCAATCCATGTCGGATACGATACGTGCATGACTGAGCTGCATCTCCAGGGGCAATGAGGAAAAGTTGACATGGATCAGGACGAACTTATTTTGGACGCAGAAGATCGCATGGAAAAAGCGGTCGAGCACCTCACCACTTCGCTCACTGGAATTCGCACCGGACGTGCCAATCCGGGGCTGGTGGATGCCGTCAAGGTCGACTACTACGGGTCACCGACTCCGTTGAAGCAGATCGCCAACATCAGTGTCCCGGAACCCCAGCAGATCATGATCCGTCCCTTTGACACAGCCTCGCTGGACGGCATTACCAAAGCGATTCAGGCAAGCGATCTGGGACTTGCTCCAAACAATGACGGCCGGGTCATCCGCCTGAACATTCCGCCACTGTCCGGCGAACGCCGCAAGCAACTCGCCGGGCGCATCAAGGATCTGGCGGAAGAGGCCCGCGTTTCGATTCGCAATATCCGCCGGGACGGAAACAAGCATGCGGACCAGGCTCAAAAAGCCAAGGAAATGACCGAAGACGACCGCGATCAAACCAAAGAGAAAATGCAGGAGCTGACCAAGAAATACGAAGGAGTGGTCAACAGCAAATCCGAGTCCAAAGAAAAAGAAATCCTCGACATGTAGAGCGGGTGAGATTCGACGTCGTCGGACCACTGACAGAGATATCTCCAGGGACGTTCTCAGGTTCAATCTTTGTGGTCGAAACGCCTGAACCCGCCTCCGTGGCACTCTTCGGTCTGACGGCGGTTAGTATGGGTCTCTTGCCTGTTGCGGCGTCGCCAGAGTCCGTGTCGGTCATCGCGCAACCCATCGAGTAACCCTCTTCATTCAATCCCAGGCCAGCAGCGACTCGATATATGCGGCTGATCCGTCTCGAAGCCAGCCGTCCAGTTGAGCCGGGTCTTTCAATTGCTGGCCGCGCGGTGTGGGCACCACCAGAAACTGGCAGCCCACATCCGATAAGGCTGTCATATCTCCCCACAGCTTTTCGAACTGAGACACCGGGAAGACGTCTTCCTGTCCGCGTCCCCAGCGTTTCTTGACTTCTTTCAAAGTGATGTACGTCGGCATTCGAGCACCAACCCTCCGCACCGCCTCGTCGATGCGCTGCCGCTCGGCCAGATCACTTCGCGACAAATCAAAAACGCTCAACAGTCGATCAATGGTGATCCAGGTCGTCAGAGAGTTGTAGTAGGACAGCTTGAATTCATCTTTTTCGCGGGGCATCGCAAGGCCTTCGACCAGACGCACTTTTCCGTCGACTCGAGCCAGCCCGCCTCCGCGATCTTCCAGGCGGCGACTGATCACTTCAAACGTCAGATCGCAGTCCGCTGCGATATGCTGGCCCAGACACCCTGGATCAAGATTGGCACCCAACGTATCGACGTTGTGCAGCATCAAATACTGCAGCTGAGGCTGTTGCTGGAGCATCTGATGCAGGGTCCCGTTTAACAGAAGATTCGGCACTTCGTACCAATGGCCAACCGGGTGCAGACACTGAAGTGGCAGGTTGTCGGTATAGTCTGAGGACTCGCCGGAAGAATGAGCCCAATTCATCAGCGCGGCACGCACACTGGTTCTCATCTTTTCCTGCTGCTCATCCAGCACCTGCTGAGGCATCTCTTCCCATGCAAACTGCAGGTCGCGCACGGTCGGAATCATCCGCAGGCCCACCGAAGCTCCGCGGGACACATACACTCCGTCGTGACTGAACTGATCCTGGATATACCGGCGAATCGGGGCATCGGTGAGATAGCCTGTGGTGACGACATGCACAGGAGCGATCCCATACTCGTTTCCTGTCTTCCGTGATTTGGCCAAATGCACATCAAGAAACGATCGAAACCGGCCACCGAGACGACAAAACGGATTCAACGCCTTCACGACTCCTGCGCCCTGAGTCCAGCGACTGCCGACACCAGCTGCCAGGGTAATGACACCCGCCCGTCCGCTTTGCAATGCCTGACGACCAGCTTCGATTGTTGCGGTTGAGATTGGTTTGCGAATGTCGACGACATCGTTCGGAGAAACGTCTTCGATGGTCACGGCAGACGACATCCGGTTTTGAGCCAGCCCCAGTCGTCCGGTCTTCAACTCTTCCCGAATCTCCTCGTGCGCGATGCGATCAAACCCATTGGTCTGCAGCAAATGTTCGACCGTGTCGGATTCGTCCGCGGCAGTCACAGAACCAGGCAGAATGCGGTTGATGAGCTGCATGGCCAGACCGGTGTTCTCTTTTCCATGGCGGCAGAGATCACCTGTTCGTTCCAGTTCGCGGCGTCTCATTGGAGAGAGTGTATTGACGTCATGCTTCAGCAAACCCGGAATCGTCAATGCCGCATATCCCATCGGCAATTCACCTGACGAATTCAATTCCGCAGATGTTCCGCAATCGTTGATGGTGAAGTCATACACCACCGGATCCATCGCAAACGGCACCGCTTCGTGCATCGTTTCCTTGACCTGCAACATCATTTGCTGCAGCCAGGACCGGGCCTGATCGCGGACAGTTGGATCAAAAATGAAACCCATTCCGCCACCCGCCATGCCTCCCAGCATCCAGAATCCATGGAACCGGTCCCCGTATTCGGCTTCGCAGCGCGCAATGAGTTCCTCGGTATACGCGTTGGAGCACCACGGAATGATTTTCTGCAGTGGATCGTGAAAATTCCGATGAGTCGCCTGCCCGATGGCCGGAATGTCGCCTGCCCGCAATGCAGAGACAATTTGATTAAGCAGACCAGTGGCATCGCGCCGCGCGTGCCATTCTGCTTCGCTTCGCAACAAGTACTTCTCCGTCACCATCTCGAGGATTGGGCCGACATTTTGAGCCATCCCACCGTGGACCAGCACCAGACTTTCCTGAAGTTTCTGCCGGGTTTCGGCGCTGACATCGGATTCCCCCAGTACCGAGTGTTGAGGCATCAGGCGGCCACGGCTGATCCCAAACTCCGGATCACCTTCCTCAGCGACTGCTCCTTCGATCAGCTTGATCCCCGGCCAGACACCACCGGAATCCTGCCATCCGCCACCAGATCCGCCGAGCCATTCCCCGAGGATCGCGCGCGCGGCGACGATGCGTCGGTCCGATTCCGTCAACGCTCCGGTGAGCTGTGATACCTGTCCGGTAGCGCGCATG
>JBDOMX010000239.1:0-3367 GCA_039831615.1 Planctomycetaceae bacterium | reverse complement strand
GCCGCAATCACCCAGAGTTCTTCGCCGGGCTGCAGTTCGAATGTCGCTCGCGGTGTCGGCGTGGCATGGCGGGCGGTGAATACTAACTGTTCTTCGAGCCCTTGAATTCTGCGGCCGCCGAGTTCCCCACGGCGTACCGGACTCAATCGACTTGAGACGGGCAGTGGTCCGTCTGCCTGCCTGACAGCGGGCGAGTCCATTTCGAATTTTCCGCCTGTCACGCTGTCATCCCGGTCAGCACCCGGTTGGGATGAATTGAACTCGTCCAAAATCGGCCGTGTTTCCGAGTCTTTCAATAACGCGACATCGCCCTGCTCAGCGAATTCCGCCACCGGCATTTTGGTCATTGCTTCACCGTCTATGTCGGCCGCAGGCTCGGTTTCGCTAATCTTGAACGAAGTCGGTTGCGGCTGTTGGTCATTCTCTGAACCGCAACCGAGACATAAGAGGACAGTCATGGCTGCGGGAGCCGCCACATGAATTGCAGCCATCCGCTTTCGGTCCGTTGTCATGATGGGCTCCTGTAATCCTATTGGATAAGTATTGAGTCAGTGTTGCCGTCCGGTTGTGTGGACGTGCCGGAAATCGTGTGGTGATATGTCGTGAACCCAGGTTGCAGACCAGTCCCTCAAGCATTCTCGCGACTTAGATCGTCGATTTCTCCAGTGATGCGATTGCCGGGATTGGTTCGCCGTCGATCGTGGCCATGACCTTGACCTGCACTTCGAATTCCCGTGGTCCAGGTCCTTCCAGCTGCAGATGCAGTCGGGCGATCCGGCTGCGGCCGGAAGGAAGTTCATCTGCGGTGCTGAATGCCGCGAGGATCACTCGATCACTGTTCATCGCTTTCGGGTCGTAGTACGGCGGCTCGGCAAATGCCTCATGCTCTCCCCCTTCAATGCCCACAATTTCGACACCCGGTGATCTGCTTTGAATCTCAAATTGCCAGGCTGCCAGTGGCGTCTCTCCAGAGTCCACAATCACATCGACAGCTTCAAAACGCACATCGTGAGCTTTGATGTTGGCTGGTCCGTCGATTTGAGTGATGACGGGATCGATGACATTCACTGGAGTGTCAGGCCTGTCCTGCGCCATCGCCACGACTACCAAACCAGCATCCAGCAGAATCAACGCGATCCAGCACACCGGGAGCGAATGTCTTTTGCTGCATGGGTCGTTCATCAACCTTCTCCTTTGCTGGCGGTGATCACAGCATGACGGCATCGAATGCCACCAGCCGGATGTCTTCCTCGTTCAATTGACCGTCACTGTTGAAGTCCCAGTGGCCGTCAGATGTTCCGGATTCAAGCAGGCGAGCCAACATGTAGGCATCCAAAATGTCCACCGTCCCGTTTTCATCAACATCCTTTGGATGCAATGACGGATGTGGCAATTGCATGAAAGTGGCTTCCGGCTGCCTGGTTAACTGATCGTTTTCACTGAGTTGCGTGACCACAAACACCAGCGATGCAGCACAGACCGAACTGACGACAGCTGTCACGCGAAGCCAGCGACGCGCTGGACGCACTGTTGGTCGGGTTGCAAGATCGCGATGCGCAGCCCGCAGAATCTTTGCCGTGTGTTCAGGCGGAATACCAAACGGCACTCCATCGGATTGCCGCAGTTCGGCGACGAATTCAACCGGCAACTGATCTTCCGGCAACTGTGAGTCGTTTGGGTCGGTCATTTGTTTGTCGTGAGTTGTTCGTCAGAATTTCGTGTGGTGACAGCAGATCGAAATGTGGTTTCGGAGTACCGTGTCTGGATCGGAATCCGGCTGGTTAAGTATCTGCGGGTCCGCTGGGGTTCATAAAAGATCTGAACTTTTTCGGAATTGGGCGCGTCAGGGTCTGTACAGGCGACTTCCCGGCGAAAGACCGGCATCGACAGCACCCTTTGCCTGTGAATCAGCTGGCATTTCATGAGCGAAACGTCCGATCAACGTACCGATGAAGAACTGATTGCGGCCCTTAACGCGGGAGAGTCTCCAGCGTTCGATGTGCTTTACCACCGATATTCAGAATGGGTTTTGCGAATGGCCTGGCGTCTCACGCGCCACGAAGACGATTCCCTTGATGTTCTGCAGGAGACATTTGCCTATGTGGCTCGTAAGTTCCCCGGATTCGTCCGCACGGCCGCAATGACCACATTCCTGTATCCGGCGGTCCGTAATCTTTCGATCGCCGCGAGGCGTCGCCGGCAACGATCGATCGGTGAATCCACCGATATGGACGTCATTCCGGCTGAGCATCCATCGGTGCAGAATGCGGACGGAAACCTGGCCGACGTCCTTGTCGAATTGCGTCATGACCACAGGGAAATCCTGCTCCTGAGATTCGTGGATGACCTGAATCAAGCCGAAATCGCTGCACGGCTGAAGTTGCCCCTGGGAACCGTAAAATCACGCCTGCACCACGCGATTCGTGCAGTGCGCGATTCGCCCACTGCCAAAAAGCTGTTAATGTAATGATTCGGGTGGATGTTTTTCGCTGGTGTGGTCGCGTTTGACCATGCGGGAAGCAGTGGTCATGCTGTCAACGCGAGGTCAACTCGGATTCAGAACAGGCACGTCTGTGACGGGGAAACCGGGTCAGCCCACGCAGATTCTCAGCCCAGGCAGGTGTTTGCCCTTGCTTCAACATTCCGGCATTTGGCACACTGTGTTTCCATAGCATCGCCCGCATCCTCCACGCACCTCAGGCTTCCGCCATGAACTGCCGATTATGTTCCTTCCTGTTCGCTGCCGTCGCTTTCTGCTTTGTGGGGTCGATGTCCTGTTACGGACAGGGACTGATTTTTAGTCTGCCTGAAGACGGAACCGGCATCGAGTACGAAGGTGAGGTGATTCAGGAGACAGTGCGGCCCGAATTGGAAGACAGGAAAGAAACTCTTAAGTGGAGTCGGGAGTTGTCCATCAAATCGGTGGGCCGGGAAGATGCCGAATACAACGGAACCGTCCAGCCGTGCCGCTGGATCGAGATTAAAGTCGTCACCGGCACTTCTGAAGCCACCGGCATTGACGCTGGACCTGTGGGTGCTCGAATTTACAAAGTCCTGGTTCCCGAAGGCAAGGTGATCGATGCACCTGCTGATGAAGATTCGATACCGAATTCGGTGCTGCCGATCGTGAAGGGATTTCGTCGACTCGGGGAAGAACAGGTTGAGAAAATTAATAGCCGTGGGTTGGTTGTTTACCCAACGCTGTGCTTATTGGCCAACTACGAAACGCCGGACGTCGTGTCTCTGTCGGAAACGGTCGACAGCATTGGGGGACGCGAGTCTTTCGAGAGTCGCCACATGAAAGGCGAAACGGTCCGCGAACGTCCGGACTCGCGCTCGACGAATGCCGGGGAGTTCTGGGTCAGCC
>JBDOMX010000366.1:14052-15127 GCA_039831615.1 Planctomycetaceae bacterium | reverse complement strand
ATTGCCGAGCCAGTGCCGGACGGGCCCGGCGTCGAACGGCTGTGCAGGATGGCTCGTGAACATGGGCTCTTCATTTCGTGCGGAATGAGTGAAAAAGAACGCGACATTGTCTTCAATACGCAGGTCCTTGTTGGTCCCGACGGGTATCTTGGTAAGCAACGCAAGATCCATCTCTCTCGCGACGAAACGTTTTTCTACAAAGGAGGGAAAGAGCTGCCCGTACTGGACATTGGTAAATGCAGAGTCGGCACCGTCATCTGTTACGACAACCAGTTTCCGGAACTCGCTCGCATCCTCGCACTGCGTGGAGCGGAAATCATCCTGATGCCGCACGCCGCCAGAGAAGGAATGTGGCACGACAGCGCATCAGAGAAGCGGGCTCGTCAAAAGGTGTTTGACTATTTCAGGAGTTACGCCATGCGCGCGAGGGAGAACGCGACCTACTGTGTCTACGCCGATCAGGCGGGGAAAGCGGGGATTGTCGACATGTATCCGGCCGACCACTTCAACCAGCCGAATCATCCCGGAGGAGCAATCGTGTTTGACCCGCACGGAGAGATTATCAAACACACGCAACTCGATCACATCAAGGATGAAATGCTGATCGTCGACCTCGAAGCACAACCCCTTATCGCTGCTCGCAGCCATCCAAATTTCACAATCCGTAACCGCCGTCCGGAGTTGTTCGATGAGCTGGTGCGGGAGCAGGTGACATGGTGACTGGCAACCCGTCTGAGCTGCCGCATTGACTTCCACCCTTGCGTGGGACCGGCCTGAGATCGTATTCGACTGTTGAAAGAGTTTTTCGCTCAGTCAAATATTGATGGGCCGGGGATTCTCAACGCGATCAATTGGTTGACACTGCCGATGTTCCCGGTTAACAGGTTCTCAACACGCCGGAAATGTGCTGTTCTTGACGAACGATTGACGGCTTCTTTTTTTTGCAAAGAGCGACCTGATCATGATCCGATTTCCGCTGGCCGCGCTCGGTTTATTCTGCCTGTTCGCGAGCGAGCTGATCTCGCTTGATTCCCTGGTCGCGGATGACGACGTGACCGGAACAATGCGAGTTTAC
>JBDOMX010000366.1:0-14042 GCA_039831615.1 Planctomycetaceae bacterium | reverse complement strand
TTACATCGGAACCTACAACAGCCCGACGAGCGAGGGGATTTATCGCTCAGAACTGGACCTGACGACAGGGAAACTGTCAGAGCCGCACCTGGCGGTCGCCGCCGTGAACCCTTCGTTTTTGGCAATTCACCCCAATCAACGTTTTCTCTATGCCGTCAGCGAAGCCGGTGATGGCGGTGTGGTGGCCTATGCCGTTGATGGTGCCAGTGGAAATCTGACGTTGCTGAATCAGCAGCCGTCCGGAGGGCCGGGAGCCTGTCACCTGATTGTTGACAGGACGGGGACCCATGTACTCGTCGCGAACTACAGTGGCGGAAATGCGTCTGTTCTTCCGGTCATGGCCAATGGAGAACTTGGGCCGCAGAGTGGTTTTGTTCAGCACAAGCCCATCATTGGATCAAACAACAGGAAGAAATCTCCCCTCGGGCACTCAATCAATCTTGATGCCGCGGCACGGTTCGCGTTCGTCTGCGATGCCGGTGTCGACAAGGTCTTCATCTACCGCTACGACTCCACAAAAGGAACGCTGACGCCCAATGATCCTCATGCGGGAATTGTTGCGCCGGATGCCGCGCCACGACACTTCGCGTGGCACCCGAACGGAAAATATGCTTACGTGATTAATGAAGCGGAACTCAGTATCACCGTATTTGAATACACCGCCGAATCCGGAGCGCTCACAGCCGTGCAGACAATTTCCACCGTGCCGGAGGGCGTCGACCGTGACGGTTACTCAACCGCCGAAGTGGTCGTACATCCCTCCGGAAAATGGGTTTATGGGTCCAATCGCGGCCACGATACGATCGCCGGATTCAGGATTGATGAACGAAACGGGCAGTTGACCGCGATTGGTCATTTCGCGGGTGGGACTATGAAAGTACCGCGCAACTTCAACATCGATCCAACTGGAACGTTTGCCCTCGTGGAAGGCCAGGAAACTGACAACATTGTGGTGTTCCGCATTGACGCAGAATCCGGCGAGTTCCACCCGACCGGTCATTCGATCAGTGTTGGAAAACCCGTCTGCGTGAAATTCTTCCCTCGCTGATCGTGTGCTGCCAGGCTGCTCGCCAGCGAGCGTCGCAGTATTACCACTGTCGTATCGATACCGTCAGGTTGCGATATTGAGCGAACAGACTGGTGCTTTCAGGAAGCCGACCTGGAAATTGCTGGCGGGAGTGATGAAGTATGAAGATGGCAATTCAGCGTTGTACGGCAACAGTTGTGTGTGTGTGGTTGATCTCCGGCGTCGCGGGTCAGGATCACTCAACGCGGCCGTTTGTGGAGTTCGCCGATCCTGTCGCAGCCTATCTGAAGCGGATCCATTCTCCTGCGACCGCTCAGGGTGCTGGAGGCACGTTGGCCTTTCGGCCGGATTATCCGGGCGGGTTCACCGCGTGGCAACGAGATGCTCGGCTGAAGCTGAGTGATCTGCTTGGACTGGATCGCATGCGCAGGGAGTGTGGCGATCATCGTCCATCGGTTCAGTTGAACGAGCCAGTCGAAGAAGACGGATACCGGCGCCAGCGCGGTGAAATTGAAACAGAGCCTGGAGTGAAAATACCGTTTTGGCTGTTGACACCGTTGGATCAATCAACTTTGTTAAGGCCACTTGCACTCTGCGCTCATGGCCATGACACCGACGGTTGGAATACGTACGCGGGTGTTTACTGCGATGCTGGCCATCGCGACAGAACGCGTGCAAAGGCAAGCGACGTTGGTGTGCAGGCCGTGAAGCGAGGTTTCATTGCACTGGTGCCGGCGACGCGCGGACTGGCTGCGGCAGTTTCGGTTCCGGACCTCAAAGGGCGACATGGCAAGCGGGACTGTCGGGCGCAGCTGATCCATTGTCTGCTGGCCGGTCGGACCGCGGTCGGTGAACGCGTCTGGGATACTCAACAGATCCTGGACTGGGCGCTGGTGGAACTTCCGGGGATCGATCCGAACAAAGTCGTCATGCTGGGAAATTCGGGCGGTGGTGTTCTGACTGTCTACGTTGCGGCGCTCGATCAACGTGTCGCAGCTGCCGTTCCCGGTTGTTCCTTCACATCTTATACCAGCGACACCGGCTACGTGTTTCACTGCGATTGCTGTCTGGTGCCGCGCATCCAGGCAGAACTCGGCGACATGACCGATATCGGAGCATTGACAGCTCCTCGCCCGATGTTGGCCATCCATGGGCGCCATGACTCGCTGCACTCATACCATGATGTCGAGGCAGCGATGTCACGTGTCCGATCGATTTACGCTGCCGCCGGAGCTAAAAAACGATTTCGTAACGAATGGGGAGCTGCAGGCCATCAATTCTATCCCGACATCATGTGGCCATTCATCGAGTCCGTTGTGCAGTGAATGTGTGACGGTCCTCACGATCACATGTTGGCACCGTGAGCTGTTGAGGGTGTTGAGGTCGGCGCTCCAGCGAGGAATTACACCTCCGGCAACTGCCACGGGTCACGGCGCTCACGATCAAGCAGGTGATTGTCTGCCGAGTCCGTGAATTTCCACTGTTGCGGATCCCACTTCAGGCGTTTGTGATTCCAGTAGGCCAGATTGCCAAGGTGAATGATGGTTGCTGTTCTCGCACCTTTTTCCACTTCCGCGACAGGTGCTTCACGGCTTTTGATGCAGTCGAGCCAGTTTCGATGATGTCCAGGCGACCGGGGCAAACGAACGTCATCCTCACCGAGTGGCGTCTTCACGATGTCTTCGGGGTCACTTGTCAGTCGTCCGCGATCGATCGACAGCGTCCCGTTTTCTCCGTGGAACGTGCATCCACTGGGCCCACCATGGATCATTTCCACGCCGTTCTGATAGATGAATCGAACACCCGTGGTTGCCATTGGATCATCAGGCGGAATGACTTCGACCGGGCCTGATTCGTCCATGTCAAGTGCCCATTGCGCGATGTCGTAGTGATGAGCTCCCATGTCCGTATGGCCGCCGCCTGAGTATTCCCGGTAGCTGCGCCAGGCTGGAAAATGCTTGTGATTGCCTCGCGGACTGAGGATGGAGTTGTAGGGTCGCAGCGGTGCCGGTCCCAACCACATCTCCCAGGCAAGGTTGGGTTCCATCTCTTCTTCGGGAAGGTTACAGGGGACGCTGGGACCGCCAACCCCGACAGTGACGCGGTGGATTTTTCCAAGCCGGCCGCTCCTGACAATCTCCACGGCTTCTCGAAACGGGCCAAACACATTGGATCGCTGCTGGCTGCCGGTCTGCACAATCCGTCCGTACGTGCGCGCAGCTTCAATGCATCGTTTGGCCTCCTCGATTGTCAACGTCAGCGGTTTTTCACAGTAGACATCTTTGCCCGACTTGCAGGCTTCGATGATCGGAATCGCATGCCAGTGATCGGGGGATGCAATGCAAACCGCGTCGATGTCACTTCGGTCAATGATCTGTCTGAAATCCACGTACGTGGCGCATCCTTTGAAGTCCGTTTTGTCGCTGGAGTAGCTGTTTTCGACACGGCTTTTGGCATGCTCCCGCCTGGTCTGATCGACTTCGCAAACTGCGACCACCTGCACGTCCGACTGCTCGAGCAGCTGAGGTATGTGATATTCGTTTGCCATCTTTCCACAACCGATCAGGGCAACATTGATCCGGTCGCCTGGCGGTGTACGGACAGAGTTGCCGGATGCAGCAGCGGACAGAACCCCAGGTGCCAGCGCGGCGGAAGACTGCAGGAACGTTCGTCTCGAAAGTGCCATGTTTGTCATCCCTGTTGAGTGGTGATCATTGTATTTGCCCGGTCAGACATGTTCTGTTGACAGCGCGGCAGGGTGTGCCGTTGGAACTGGGCACTAAAACATCGGAGTCGGACCGCAATTGACCGATGACAATATGGTCAGCGAGCCAACTCCTTAAGGATCGCTCGAGTAATAACTGTCGCGAATTGAATGTAGCCATCACGCTCCGCCGTGATGATCAGCAGCCAAAACAGGACAGTTGTTGCTCGAACGGACCTCAGGTTAACGGACTCGACCTGCAGATGCAAAAATGGCAGCATCGTCTTCCCAGCTGCGCTGTTCGAAAACATCAATCGGCGCTTCAGCTCAGCGACGCATTTGCGTTCGGCTGCGATCCAGGTGTCGAAACAGCGGGAGATGTGTGCCTCAGTGAAGACGCCTGGAATCAGACCTGCTGTCCCACAGAGTGGAGCGAAACGCCTGCAATGTCACGATCAAAACGAAGCCTGTAGAAACACTGCAGCTGGTTGTGCTCAACCTCCACCGCGTAGTTGTATTCGCCCTGTTGAACGGCGTAACTGCTGCCTTTCGGCACAATTGTCCGACAGTCTGCAGCGTCAATCACGGGTTCAATGAAGATGCTGCGCGGGCCGGATTGACGCCATGCGAATGGAATCTGAGCGAGTACCTGATTCTGGAAAGATTCGATAATGACGCCACGACCTGTAGTGGAATCAAATCGGACCACCGAGTCACAGGACGGATTTGCGATACGCCCGGTAAACATGCTCCACTCTCCGTCGACACCCTTACGCATAGCGAGAAGAATGTCTCTGGTGTGAAGGTCGGACAGCTCAAGCGAATTGGGCCGGGCCAGATCAACTTCTCGATCGCAACCGTGTTGGTCTTTGAATGCTGCACGCAAAACTGAGGACCGGTTTGTGCCACGGGCTTCATTGAATTCCGACGTCATGTAGAACCGATCGACGTTCGTCCACGGCAGAAAGACGCAATTGTTGCGGGTGAAGATTTTAAATGTCCGCAAAACGATGTTCTCATCGTCAATCAGCAGGCCAAAGATGTAAGTTCCCTGACGAGACTTGCGGAAGACTTCAATCGCTGTCCACATTGTTCGTGCCGCGTACATCGACATGACCAGCGGCGGGATCCAGGTGAGTCGGTCGAAAGGACGAACGTCGACTTCCAGCGTGAACAGGAACGGAGCGATGGAGAACAGAAAGAACAGTGGCAGAAGCAGCACTGTCACAATCGGATGGTTTTCCGGGATAAACCTTCCATCGTTGATCTGATCGGCCCCGACGAGAAACTGATCCTGATATCGCTGTGGAAGTTCGTCAAAACGACATTTTCCGATCTTCTGCATGGCGTGCTGGACCTGCGGGTTCGCAGACAAAATGCCGAGTGCGCAGCTTGCACTGCGCCAAGATGACGGATGCTGTCGGTTTCGGCCAGGATCTGCGAGTCTAACTCGGCCTTTGAACCACCACGAGTCATTTCCTTTCAAGGAAACCATCATGCGCGTTCTTACGATGATCACGTCCACGTTGCTGTGCGGCGCGATGGCCGATGCCCAGGATTCGCGGCATCTCGATAGAAAATGGGAGCCGCTGTTCAACGGTCAGGATCTGAGTGGCTGGGAAAAGATAGGCAATGAAAGATGGGTTGTGAAAGAAGGTGCTATTTACGGTGAAGGCATCACGGATGAGTATGGTTACCTGGCGACCAAAAAGACCTGGCAGGATTTCGATCTGTCGCTGCGGTTTAAATGCGAGGCAAGTGGCAACAGCGGTGTCTACATCCACACAACTTTTGAGCCCGGTACTCCCACCGTGATCAAGGGTCGGCAGATTGAGATTGATCGCGAGATTGGAAACCACACGGGTGGTATCTATGGAGACGGGAAAGGATGGATCGTGTGGCCGGCGGTCGAACTCGAAACCATCATCAAACCAAATGACTGGAATGACCTGCGAATCAAAGTCGATGGAAATCGCCACGTGACGTATCTCAACGGGGTCCGGATGGTTGATTTCACCTATCCGGCGCCCGGTGCAACAACCGGCGTAATCGCGTTGCAACTGCATTCCGGTGGTGCGGGTCGTATGCGATTCAAAGATCTGTGGATTCGTGATCTATCCGGTGAATCCAAATGACCGGTTGACGCGCAATCGTGGGAGGCGTCCGCGACCCGGCCAGCGATTGTCGCTTCTGCAGCGATAGAGCGTCCCGGGATTCCGGAAACTGTCCGGAGTCCTGACGGCTTACCGCCGCATCAGCCACACTTCTGCCACCTGACATCCGCGGCGATCGACCAGATCCCACCGCAACTCAAGCCTGCCGTCGCGAGTCAACGCGTGCGGAATGTCAAACTCCACTGGCCAGACGGGAACGGGCATGGGGAGCGCGCCGTGAAGCTCATGGTGGCCGTTTGCCGTAAGCGTCATCACAGGTGCAAAGCGTCCATGGTACGTAACACGCAGACGATACTTAGCATCTGCCGGCAGGTTCTCGTAACGAACCATCATCGGTGTTCCCTGAGCGTAGTCGAGCCACGACCACTTCAGCGGAGAGATCTCTCCTCGACTGTAGTTGTTGAGAGACCTGTAATGGGCTTCCTGAGGACCCCGGACGAAGCCCGGGTCGTTCCATTGAGTGGAGGTTCGAACGAGGTGCGGTTGCTTCGTCGCGTTTCCCAGATCATCGTAGAAGCCGCCCGGACCGGGATCCTCCCAATGGACGATTCGGTCGATCATCGCGAGCTGCAGATCGGCATCTTCGACGGCCGAAATCTTCTGAAACTCTGCTTCGAGCCAGAGACGATCGTTGAGCGGACGGTCAAGTTTGTCGAGCAGTGCGCCCCGCTCCGGATTCCGGGCGAGGAACGGTTCGTCGATGCTCATTTGAAATCCGATCAGCCGCAACAGTTTCACGCCCATCTCTTCCAGAAGTATTCGTTGATCGAGGAATACACGAGTACGGTCGGGTTGAGCAAGTGCGGCGCGGGCGTTTGCGATCGCCTCCTGAACCCCTGCGTCAGTCGCTTGAGAGAGTGCCCTCATCGCCTGTTGTTCATAGCCGAGTTCCACAAGGTGACGTGAGCGGATGTACGAGTCGAACATTGCGCGAAACAGGTACATCTGAAATCGCCAGTTGTTCCTGAGTTTCAAACCTCCGCGTCGCTCAATATGCTGCCACTGGTGAAGAGTCGCATCGATCGCTGCGTTGTCTCGCACCAGCCCATTTAGATTCTGCTCGAGCATCCTTAAGCCCAGAGCTGCGTCGGGAGCAAGGTCCTCTCCGAAAAACACGCGGCCGTAGTCCAGCAGAATCTCGTCCAGATCAGCGTCACCTCCCCATCCAAGTTCGCTCCAGACCATCTTGTTGAGATCGTCATGCGCACCGTCGGAATACGAGACGAAACCGTCTGAGAACTTTGCCAGCAGATCGTGGATATGGCTCATGGCAGCGGGGCGAGGATTGATTCCCTCACGTCCCAGTGTCTGTGCCAGAATGCCGTCAAGTTTCGGAATGGGATACTGGCAGCGAATGTTGTGAGTGATGTCGGGATAACGTCGGATGGGGTAACGTTCGGGAGTTCGTCGACGCGTTTCCTCAAGTGACATGCCGGTGCCAGGACCAAAGACCACTCCGGCAAGCCAATCGGGCTGATTCTGGCGGAGGTAACTGAAGAAGTAGTCGAGCTGTTCCGGATTGAACTTCTGGTGAGAGACCCACAGGCCGGCGTCGGGAAAAACGTTATGCAGGACGTCAGCCTGCCGCCGCAGCCACGGCATCAGCAGCCGTGGATCGGTATGGCCAGGATCTCCGCCCGGAACCATGACATGGTCGATTCGCGCACATTCTGCATAAAACTCAGCTCGCCGTCGCATCGCTGCCTCAGCGACCACCGGGTCCGCAATGTCAACTTTCAGCGGTTCCCACAACCAGATGTCGATCTCGTATTCCTGAATCATCTGGGTGAGCAGGACGTTCATGTCCCATTGATCGTGCTGAAGGACAGGTCCGTCACGATAGCCGCGCCCCCCTTCAAGAATCAGCTCAACACTGTTCGTTCCAAAGAGGATCAGGTCGCGGATATACTGTTCGTAGGTTTCAACGTCCCATGCGTCGTAGGTGTTCGCAGTGTGACGATACCCGATTTGGTGTCCTCGGATGGAATACTGCGGCTCACGAGACAGCGCGAGCGTCGACGGCAGTTCAATTTTTCCAGGAGCCAACACCAGTTTTCGAAGTAGGCGTCCCACCGCAAACAGGGCTCCCCGACCATCGTTGCCGAGGAGGTAAACGCGCGGACTGTCGGCTTCCTGCGCGTCGACCCAAATTGCATATCCGTCCGGCGTCTGTGGAACTCGCAGGATTCCAGGAGGAATCGCTGCACCGCCAGGAAATGCTTCTCGTGTCCCAATCAGGATCAGAGGCTGTCCAGCCGTTGGAATTGACGTCGCGGAACGAAGCCGAATCGCCGACCGCTCTTCGATTTCCTCCTGCAGCATGATGATCGTTTTTGGGGGAAGGACGTGTTCAGCTCCGACGATCAGCGCGCCGGAGAGATTGAGCGTGGCGGCTGCGCCAGGCGTGGAACAGCAGAAGACCGCGACCGCGCCAGACAGCGCAAGAATGGATGGAGTTCTCATATTGGCTCAGATACCCATGGGACGTGGTTCTTATCCAGACTCGGAATCAGGACAGTGCAGTCCACTCGGCCCAATTTTAAGGACAGCACCTGCTGTGATTCAATGTCGCTGAGCACATGCTGAATGGCTGTCGCCGTACGCGGAAGTTGCAGGCTCGGTCATGCCTCGCGACACCAAACACATGGCGGGAATCCACTGTTGCAAACTGCGAAACGGTCAAACCAGTTCACGGATCGGTTTGATACCGTCGTCGACAAGGTGTCTCGGAGTACCTCCCTGATCGAAAATGCGGACAACTCCGGTGTCGACATCTGCACACTTGTAGAGGGTCGCAAAGACTTCCTGGAATTTGACGGGGCGTTCTACCGCGTGTTCGCCATAACGATTTGTCCGTCCGATCACCTGACCTGTCGGCATCCCTCCACCGGCAAGCATTGCACATGAAACTTTTGGCCAGTGATCGCGACTGTTGTTTGCGTTGATCCTTGGTGTGCGACCAAATTCACCCCAAACGACAACCGACACGTCTTTGTCAAGACCGCGCTCATGCAGGTCAGTGACCAGCGCCGACAGGCCCTGATCAAGCAGCGGAAATTCCTGTCGCGAACGGGGAAAGTTCATGCCATCAGCGCCATGCCAGTCCCAGCGGCTGTAATTGAGCGACACATACCGGGCTCCCGCCTCAACCAGTCGCCGCGCGATGCAAAAGTTCTCGATCATCTTCGGCGCACCGTCCCGCTGAAATGTTTCGTCACTCTGTCCGTATCGCGCCACAATGGCCGGGTCTTCCTTCGACAGATCCAGCGCGTCGGCAAGATTTGACGATGCCAAAATTCCCAGCGCCTGCTGAGCATAAATGTCCATGCTTTCCATGACGCCGGACGTGTCAGTCGCACGCTTGAAGTGATCAATCGAGCGGGCCAGTTGATTTCGATCACGAAGTCGTTCGAGCGAGATCCCCTGCAGGACCATGCTCTCGTTGCTGGTTCGTGCTTTGCGACCGACCAGATTGAACGGGCTGTGCGAGACACCGAGGAATCCGCCGGAGCCGGTTTCGCCCCAGGTGCCGTTGCCCGTTGGGTACATCAGCGACACATTGGGCGGCACGGCACTGTTCACCGGGCCCTGTAATCGCGAAACCCATGATCCAGCCGCCGGCCAGCCGCCCGGAGGCAGGCGATCACCGCGTCGATGCCCGGTCATGCATTGGTAGCCGTCATGCCGTCCGTCGGCGTCACAAATGGAGCGGATCGGGACAAACTTGTCCATCATCTGCGCCATCTTTGGAAACAGTTCGCAGATCTCAATTCCTGGTACGTTCGTCGCAATGGGGCGGAATTCACCGCGCACTTCGTCTGGGGCGTCAGGTTTGAGGTCCCAGAGATCAATATGAGAAGGACCGCCCGGCAGATAGATGTTGATGATTGCGTTGTGAGACTGCGTTGCTCCGGATTCGGTTTCCGCCTTGATCACGTGGGGGAGTCCCAACCCACCCAGGGCCATGCCGCCGATGGTCAGGAAGCTGCGACGGGAATTCCGATCGCAAAGTCGGCCGGACCTGACATCTGATCGACCAGTGATGGTCAACATTGGCGAGCTCCGAATTGGAGTGCGAAGGGCGGAATCCTCGTGCTGTTATCGACATGACTATGATACTCGTCGCACAGAATCATGGTCAATGCGTCAATTCGAGCCAATCACTCAATTGATCGGAAACTACTGTAAGAAGCATTTCTGTTGCTGCGGCCGTTCCCAATCGTATCAACAATCGCCGGAAAACACCGGACTTGCCGGGCGTCGTCTTATTCAGCGATCGAGTTGAGGTTCTCCATCCATTCCTGCACCTGGATGGCGTCAGAATAAGTCGCTCCAACAGGAACGGTTTGCAACCCACGCACGACACGACAGAAGCAACGCAGTTCTTCGGCCATCATCCCGCCAGGTGGTTCCTCGCGGATTTCCAGTGCCAGCGGCCATGATGCCTTTGAGTCCCACACCTCAATCGGCCGTGGATTCGGCGTGATGCGTGCCGACCATCCTAAGCCAAAGACTTCCGTCCTGTCGAAACCTCTTGGCGGCATTCCGCACGGAGTCAGGTACGATGCGGTAAACGACGCGACCGGCCCGCCATTCCATTTGAGCTGTGCCAGAGCGAGATCAATCTCTCCACTTTCGGTGCGATGGTACTGGGCGCTGAAGTGATCCGGTTCCGCTCGTTCGAGCAACACCTGCGTGGCGTAAAGATCATGAACCATTGCCGCATGCAGTGGATTCTCTCCCGGGAAATCTTTGACAATGCTGGCCGGCCGATGGCGCACACAATCGATGTATGAGATCGGTCCGTGCTGGCGTGCTGTCTCGCGGAGCTGTTGATACTCACTGCTAAAGAGAACAATGTGTCCGACCATCAGATTCCCGGAGTCCGGATGTACCAGCGGCGACAGGCTCCGGCTTTCGTCGAGATTGTCTGAAACCGGCTTTTCGAGCAGCACCGATTTGCCGCTCTCGAGCAATGCCTTTGCCACGGGCACGTGGGACACCGTACTGCAGGCAACAATCCATGCCTCAGCACTCGATTCAGCAATGGCTTCGTCCAGTCTGGTCCAGCCACGAACGCCGGGAAAGTCCTCGGCGATAGCATCGAGGCTTTCCTGCCGACGTGCCACCAGAGCGACCAATTCGGCTTCCGCAATTCCCGCCACGGTCAAGGCATGCAGTCGACCGAAACGGCCGAGTCCGATCACACCGATCTTGACGGGCGCACAATCATTCAGGGCCATCGTTGTCAGGAGTTCCGTTAGTAGAGTGAGCTGTCGGCGTTGCGGGCAATCATAGGCGTCGGTGTTGTCGCTGTCGAAGGAACCAGGCATTCGACGGGGATCGTACCGTTTGTGTACGCCGAGCGTCTGGTCCGCATCAATCTCAACCGGTACGATTCGACGACTATGACAAAATCAGAAATACTGAAACGACAGATCTGCGAAGTCATTGATCGGCGGCGCGACGACATCATCAACATCGGCGAGTCGATCATGGACGCGCCCGAATTGGGTTTCAAAGAAAACGAGACCGCTCAGCGTGTGAAGGAGTCTTTTGGGCAGTCCCGCCTGCCGTTTGATGAAGGACTTGCGCTCACGGGTGTGAAGGCAGTACTACGCGGCGCGAAATCGGGGCCGACTATCGCATTAATGGGGGAGTTGGACGCACTGCAGGTTCCCCATCATCCACGGGCCAATCCAGACACCGGAGCGGCACACGCCTGCGGACACAACGCGCAGATCGCGGGACTCATGGGTGCCGCGATGGGACTGGCGGACAGCGGCATCGCTGAGCATCTGTCGGGAAACATCGTGTTCTTTGCCGTACCGGCAGAGGAGTTTGTCGAGATTGACTATCGGATTGGACTGGTGAGGGAAGGCAAGACCGCATTTCTAACTGGTAAGCAGGAGCTGATCAGGCTCGGGCACTTTGACGATGTGGACATGGCAGTGATGATCCATTCGACCAGTCCGGACGTCAGCGAGGGCAGTATGGGGCTGGCTCCTTCGTCCAACGGATTTCTCGCGAAGAGCATTCGCTTTCTCGGCAAGGCATCTCATGCCGGTGGGTTCCCGGAACGCGGAGTCAACGCACTCTACGCGGCACAACTGGCCCTCAGCGCGATCAATGCGCAACGCGAAACGTTTCGCGATGAGGATTGTGTCCGCGTGCATCCCATCATCACGAAAGGTGGTGACCTCGTGAACATCATCCCGGCGGAAGTCTGCATGGAAACTTACGTTCGCGCCAGGACACCGGACGCAATGATCGACGCCTCGCAGAAAGTCGATCGCGCACTTCGAGGCGCTGCGGTTGCCATGGGATGCCATGTCGAGATTGAAACGGTGCCGGGAAATCTTCCGCTCCGCAATGATCCAGGCCTTGCCTCGCTGTTTCGCAATGCAGCCGGTCGATTGCTGGGCGAAGACAGCTATCGCGATTACCCACACACCGGAGGATCAACTGACGCCGGTGATCTCAGTCAAATCATGCCCGTGCTGCATCCGATGATGACGGGTGGTGCCGGGGCACATCACCAGACGGACTGGTGCATCAAAAATCACGAGCACGGCTACATAACGCCCGCGAAGACGATGGCGATGATGGCAGTGGATTTGCTTACCGATGATGCTGCCGGAGCACGAAAGATTCTCGATGACCACAATCCCGCAATGACGAAGGCAGAGTATCTGCAACGACAGACTTCAGTCTTCAACACCGAACTGTTTGACGGGACGAAGTGACGGACAATCATCCGAGCAAAGGTCCGGTGCCATCGGTCCGCCGCGGCAGATACGTCAGTTACGCGAAGCCCTGACACGACGAATGGTTCACGTGCCTCACTGTAAATCTGTGAGAATCAGTCGTTCCTGTTGAATGCATCTATTGCACTCTGCTCGTCGTTCTCGATGTCGAACATCTTGTGGAGTTTCGTAATCTTAAAGACTTCGAGTATATCGGGCGAGATGCCGCTGAGTTTCAATGCTGCGCCCTGCTCCCTGCATTTATTCGAGAACCGCACCAGCTTACCGAGCACGGCCGAAGACATGAATTTAACGCCGCGGAACGAAAGCAGGAGTTTCTGTTCGTCTTTCGCACCGGAAGCGACAGCCTGCAGGTCATTTCCCAGCTGCTCAATGATGGCCTCATCCAGCAGTTCGCGGTCCGAGAATCGCACCACGCGTACACCGTCGATCTGTTTGGATTTTAGCGCCAACATGATCTTGCCTTTCGTTGCCGAGGGTTCTGAGCAAACTACGATGACAGCATCCAGGAAAGCCGATTTGTTGACCTCGATTCCGTGTGTTGTGCAGTGACCACTCTGCGTATTTAAAATACTCGGAAGCAGTATCGAAATTGTCGTTCGTTGGTGCCATCTTCCAGCGGTGTTCGCAACATGGCTCACGACAGGAAGCTGATCGTAACGACAAATCAACTCTGCCGAAGCGATTAAAAGAGGTGTTTTCAAATGTTGACGGGGGCAGAAGTCGGATATTCCGGCCTTGCTGAGATCCGTTCCGGCGTTGTCCTGGCCGATGATACCGTCGATGATGGGATGTTGTTGAATGACGTGAAGGATCACCTGGTGTCGCTCATAGAGTTCGCCCTTCACCGGAGACCGCAGCCGGATTCGACACAAAACTTCTCGTTCGCCACATTAGCCCAGCGTCCGCGCGGCACGAAATCCCAGGCCATCCAATTGAAACTTGGGAGTGCCAGTGAATTGATATGCCGCACGAAAGGAAGTCGGCCGTCGCCAGCAGGGAACCTGTTCATCAATCGAGGATGAGCGTTAGATACCTGCTCGACTCCCTCATTCACCAGCTGCAGCGGATTGATCGTTCTGGCGGCCCGGAAACCCGAGGCATACATACCCATCACCGGCGGATACCGGGATGTTCAGGCTGAACGGAATCTCTTAGACGCCCCGATGATACACGGACCTCGAACCTGCCTTCCGTGATCGTTCGATACGGAACCGGTTCCTCTCGAGGTGTTGCCGGCGGGCAGAGTTTTGGAGATCGGCGTGTAAAACGGACCCACTTCGGGGCGGAAAATGGTCCCACCTGGTGAGTGTTTGACGACCGAGAGCGTGGTCGTCGTGAGCTTCGTTTTTGCCGTGCCAGCGGCCGTC
>JBDOMX010000324.1:0-3372 GCA_039831615.1 Planctomycetaceae bacterium | reverse complement strand
GAAAATGTGCAAAACCGGAACTAAGAGATGGCAAGAGCATCGGGGTGACATCAAATAGTCATAGCGCCATTCTGAATGTGATGTCGACGTGTGCGGACGCGATGCCTGGGCATTTGTCTGCCATCAAAGCTGGCGGAGATGCGGACGATCCGATTTTCGAAAAGTATCCGGGAGTTCAGTATGTGGGTGGCAACGTAGACGCGGCTGCCGCCTTCGATGGCGGCTTGATCGGTGGTACTGCCTGGCTGTTTGCCCGCCCGGAAATGGCAGATCTCCTTGACTATCTGTTTGTGGATGAAGCCGGGCAGGTATCGATCGCGAATTTGGCTGGAATGTGCCATGCCACAAAAAACATTGTGTTGATTGGCGACCAGATGCAGCTCCGTCAGCCCATTCAGGGCAGTCATCCGGGAGAAAGTGGCCAGTCACTCCTGGAGTATTTGCTTCAGGATCACGCGATCGTTCCCCCGGAATTGGGTGTTTTCCTGGGTGTCACTCGTCGTATGCATCAAGATATCTGTTCGTTCATTTCCGGCTGTGTGTATGAAGGACGGCTGCAGGCACATCCGGATACGGCCAATCGGATTATCCGCGTTCCCTCGCACATCAATCACCAATCCATCATTCCTGCTGGAATCGTTTTTGTGGAGACCCCGCATGCTGGCAATGTGCAGGGAAGTGATGAAGAAGCAGATCAAATCGTAGAGATCACTGCAAACCTGCTGAAATGTGACCACACTGATCAGAAGGGGCAGTCACTCGGGAAATTGCAGCTCAGCGATATTCTCTACGTTGCGCCCTACAATCTCCAGGTCAGAAAACTGCGAGAGCGACTTCCGAGCGGCGCTCGAATCGGTTCAGTCGACAAGTTTCAAGGACAGGAAGCCCCTGTGGTGATCATTTCCATGTGCTCCAGTGCGGGTGACTTCGGCACGCGAGGTCTGAATTTTCTGTTGAATAAGAACCGTCTTAACGTGGCAGTTTCACGGGCCAGGAGTCTGACAATTGTTGTCGGAGATCCCGGTATCGCTCACACCAGTGTCAACAGCGTCAAAGACATGGAGTTGGTCAATATGTTTTGTCGGCTCAAACATCAGCGGACATAGTCGAATCCTTGAGTCCAATGCTGTTTCAAACGACCGTTACCAGCGCACACTAAACTTACTGTCGGAACTTCAGTTGCATGGCACTTCAACGGGATCCAACCACCGAAGACACGTCCGTTGTCATTCGCCGTATCGCTGCGGACCAGGTGTCGCTCTACGAACGCGAGCCACGGGAGCTCATCAGCCACTTCAACCGTGAGGTCAGTGCGTTCGACGGATACAGAGGCCGGCAAATCCTCGAATTGCTTCAGAATGCTGATGACGCCGGCGCAGGCGTAACGGACGGATCGCGAGTTTTATTCGCCCTCGACAGAAATCGCCTTGTGATTGCCAACACGGGAACTCCGTTTAGCTACGACGGGTTGATGTCCTTGGTAATCAGCGACTGTAGCCCAAAACAGCTCGAACAAAACCGGTTCATTGGTTGTAAGGGGCTGGGGTTCCGTGCTGTGCTTACATGGACGCCCAGACCGTTCATTTTAAGCGGCCAATGGTGTGTCCGTTTTGATAAAGCGCACGCCCTATCAACAGTCAAGCGGCTCGCAGCCGCCGAGCTGACGGTAGATGCCCCATCGCCCGCCGGCGTGATTCAATGTTATTACGCTGCTAGAGGCCACTGGCCCGTGCCTGTGATGCGGTTTCCTGAACCTCCATGTCCTGAAGATGAAGAAGTCACACTTGCCAGAAGGCTTCAGTCCGAGGGTTATGACACTGTCTTGATTTTGCCTTTCGAAGATGGGGAACGTGGTGATCGGGCTTTCTCTGAAGCTGAGCAGCAGTTGGGAGAGCTGCCGACAACCTCGTTGTTGTTCTGTCGTAACCTTAACGATGTTGCCATTCAGGGCGATCTCGTCAGGCGTTGGAGCATTCTCCGTGAACGTGTTGACGACGAACACGTCAGAGTGATCATTGATGACGGCGAAACGAATCGGTACTGGGAGGTATCACGACGCTCTGGAACTGTTTCAAGAGAGGCCTCTGAAGACATCTCAGGTGGATGTCGTGAATTCGAAACAGCTCTCGCGGTGCCGGAATCGTGGGACTACGAAACGAGTGAGAACTGTCTTTGTGTGTTCTTCCCCACACGCGACCAGCTACCGTGTCCCGTGATGCTCCACGCGACACTCGAGACAACTGAAGATCGAAACCGGCTTGTGGATCATGCAGAAAATCGCGAGGTCCTGCAGTCGCTGGCGAATCATTTGATTGATGTCATCGAAACTCAGGTCGATGAAGACCACCCGTTACGTGCGCTTCGAATGATCGGTGGAGTCGAGGATGCAGATCCGGAACTTCAGCGACTGGGTCTTCTTGATTCCGTCATCGATGCATGTCGAACGAGAGCTATTTTCCCACAGATCGATGGTGAATTCGGAACAGCGTCAGCCACACGTCGCACACCACAGGATGTCTGGTTGGGCGTACTTGATCCTGAACACTTCCCTGAAGTTCTGGACGTATCTTCAGAGGATGGCGTATCTGCGCTCCTTGAGTGTTTTGAAATGGAGTGGTTTGACTCAGACACATTGAAAGAAAGACTGAGAGGGCAACTCGCCGCGATGGAACCAAGAGATGCAGGCGAGGTGATTGGTCGGCTCTTGGAGGCCAATGAACTTTTCTCGATCGGCGTCGGTGGACTGTTGATAGATCACACGAAGGCCATTGTCGAAGAGTCACAGGAGTGTTTCTTGAATCCGACTGAAATGCTGCCGGAACTACCAGTCTGGGCCCGTGACGTTCGTTTCTTACATCCGGCCTTTCAGGACGGCATGCTTGAAACTGCGGGTGCATCTACTCTCAGAGGACTTGTTAGTGATTTGGAACGAAATCAGGGATGCGTTTCGGAGTATCGATTCGACACCGTTGCGAGAGCGGTCATTAGAATGGTCAGTGTTGGTGATGAGACGTCGGACGACAGTATCCAAGAGAAGTGGCGGGATCTCTTCCCGTGGCTTCTGGATGCATCACGTAATTCTCGACAGACATTGACTCAGCTCCCAATCAAGGTCATCACAATCGATGGCGATCTGAAACACGCTGATGACTGTTATCTGTCCAACAACTATACGCACGGGGAACTCTCCTGGTGCTTGTATGAGTCGATCGGTGATATGGGGTTTGTCACCACGCCGGAAAAACTGGGGCTTGCCGATATCGGGATTTCCGAAGTGGAACAATTCCTTATCGATATTGGCGTTCGAGAGTCGCCAAGGCCGGTGCCTGTGACTCAGCCGCAATCGGAGTATCAATTATTTCTCGACCACGT
>JBDOMX010000664.1:0-3389 GCA_039831615.1 Planctomycetaceae bacterium | reverse complement strand
GCGACAGCGAAGCCGAGACAACAGGCAGCGATTTCAGCGAGCGATGGAGGCGGTTCCTTGCCTGCCTGAACTTGTACCAATTCACCGAGAACTTCCGGTTCTGGGCTGCTTCGGAAAGTGAAACCACGGCTCCCGAAATACCGCTCGAAGCTGTTGAGGCGGTCTCGGATGACTGGCAGCCAGTGATGGAAGATGTTCTCCCGAGCCTGCAGCCATACGTGCAGGAGTTGGCCGCTGCTGCTCTACCGCTGCCTGCCGCTCTACCTAAAGTCGAATACTTCAACGAACAGATCGAAGACGATGCGTTTGCCGAGTTGGCCTGGCCGAATTGTTCACCGCCGGTCGCACTTCTGGCCGGAGACCAGGCTGATTTTGCATCGGCATGGCAAGACCAGGGCTGGAAGGTCGTGACACCGGACGACCTGCAGGCGAAAGGTATTGCACACGTGATCGATCTGATCGCCAAGGGAATCTCAGGAGCTTGACTATGGCCAAATTGATGGTCCACCGAAACATATTGAAATCCTTCCACAAGCTCCCGAGCAAGGTGCAGAAGCGAGTCTCCGAGCTGATCGAGGAGTTTCAGCATGACCCGCAGTCGCCCGCCATCGGGCTGCATCCGCTTCCAGGCACGATGCTGGATCCCAAGGTCCGTGGCGTTAAGAAACTCCCAGACGGGTACCGGGCAATCGTGATTGCTCCCGAAAAGGGTGATACGTACCTGTTGGTTAACATCGATGCCCACGACAAGGCTTACGACTGGGCAAAGAACAAACGGTTTGAAGTTCACGGGATGACCGGCGTTTTTCAGGTGTTTGACGCCGAGGAAGTCCAAACTGTCGCTCAGGAAGCGGTACCGGCGCAGCCGACGTTGCCTGACTATTCGCTTGCTCGCCTGTCAGATAATGAGCTGTTTGAAGCGGGTGTGCCCAAGCCTCTCGTACCGGCAGTGAAGTCGATCCGCAGCGACGATGGCTTGGAAGCGCTGAGTGCGTATTTGCCTCCTGACTGTCGTGACGTGTTGTTTGGGTTGGCGGCGGGCATGACGCTGCAGCAGGCAATCGACGAGATGCTTGGTGTTGTTGCTGGACCGGCTGAGGTCGCTCCCGAAAGCCCCGGCGACTTCACGAAGATTCAGGAGACTCCGAACTTCGACTTGGTTCTGGTCGCAGGCGAAGAGGAACTGAAGAAAATGCTGGAGGGAACGCTGGAAGAATGGCGGATCTTCCTTCACCCCTATCAACGAAAGCTCGTCAAGTGGAAGACGAAAGGGCCGATGAACATCACCGGTTCGGCAGGCACCGGCAAAACAGTCGCCCTCATGCATCGTGCTGTGCATTTGGCTCATCAGCTTGAGGACGAGTCCGCAAGAATCCTGGTGACGACATTCACGACTAACCTGTCAGTGACTATCAAACATCACATGCAACGTCTCGCTCCGGATGTCGCAGGTCACATTGAAGTGACCAACTTGCACGCCCTGGCTCGAACCATTTGCAATCGAGCAGGGTGGAAGGGACGAATTGCGGAGGATGAAGAATTGGCCCAGATTTGGGACGAAGTGTGGCTGAGCTATGCGGAGGAGCTCCCACTTTCCAAAGAGGAAATGCAGCTAGAGTATGAGCTGGTCATCGACCCCAACGGTATCGATGACGAAGAAACATATCTCGGCACCGTTCGATCCGGCCGACCAAGGATTAGTCGAAAGCAGCGTAAAGCTGCATGGCCAGTCTTTCGGGTGTTCCAACGCGGTCTCAAGAAACGAAACCTGCTGACGTTTGAAGGAGCGATTCACGAAGCTCGACTCGCCGTTAACCAAGGCAATTTCACAAAGTACGCGCACGTGCTCGTGGACGAAGTTCAGGACTTCAGTTTGGAAGCCCTTCGCCTGATTCGAGCCATCAGTCCGATTGATGAAGGCACACCCGATCCGCTTTGCACGGTGGGCGACGGCCACCAGCGAATCTACCGCACTAAGATCCCAATGAGCCGCGCCGGGATCGACATCCGCGGTCGCTCACGACGACTGAAGATCAACTATCGCACCAGCGAACAGATTCGCAAGTTCGCTCAAGGAATTCTGAAAGGCCTCGAGATTGACGACCTCGATGGTGGAGTTGCAACAACCGTCGGCGACCACTCGGTCTTCAAAGGTCCTGAACCGATGGTCGAGAAGTGTAAAACCGAAAAGGCGGAAGGTGAGGCGATCGTCGCCTGGGTTCAGATGCTGATGGCAGATTATGGACTCGCTACGCACGAAATCTGCGTTACGCCACGTAAGCCCAAAATCGTCACAGCACTGTCGTCAGCCGGTATCGCCACGTTCGAGCTTAAGCCTCGCGAAGAAGACCCCGGCTCGGACGAGGCTGGTATCCGCGTGGGCACTATGAAACGCATCAAAGGCTTGGAATTCCGAGCCGTGGCAATGGCCTGCGCCAGTACCGCTGACCCGATGAACCAGCTGGACGAAGCAGAAATCCGCCACCGCTGCGAACGCTACGTCGCGGCGACTCGGGCAAGAGAGCACTTGTTGGTGACTGTCAGAGACAAGTGATTCACATGCGGATCCTTTGAAGTCTGGTTCAGGATGTCCATTAGATCGCGTAGTGCGGACTCGGCATTTTGATGGAGGGATTCGCTTTGTTCGGGAATCATGGGAGATTGTTCGCCGCTTGCACGGACGACATCATCGTCATTGATGGAAGCAGGGAAGCGCCACACTTTCTCACTGCCGTATACAGTTAGAGAAAAGTTGTCAGATGAGCCGATGGGACACGCCTCGCAGGAGAAACCGGAGGGTTCCATCAGTCTTGTCGTTACCCGTCGTGTTATGAGTCGGACAGCTTTACTTTGTGAGGAAAAACGTAATGTGGTTTGAGGCATTAACTGGTTTTTCAGAGCAGCACGCCGATCAGGTTCGTGACAACCTGCATCTTGACGGCGATACCATGACGTCCGTCGTCAACGGCAGGACGATGGTCTGCGGTCACCTGGAAACGCCCGCTTTGGCTGACTTTCGTTCACGTGTTAGGGAAGTTGATATACCGAAAGGGACGCTGAAGCTGTCGGAAGTTGTCGGGGACGTTCAGCAGATTCACCAGGCACCCGAGAATGCTGGTGCTCTATTCCAGGTCGCTTCTCAGTTCAACCTTTTGGAAATGGTTGCCCCGTCTTACTCACCAGAAGATGGCATCGGCATTTACGAAAGAGACAGAACCCAGGGGCCAGCCTGTGCCATCGCCTGTGGAGCCGGCACCATTTATCGCAATTACTTCGCTAAGGTGAATGGGCAGGTTGGCCAGACTGCAGACAATCAGATCGACTGCCTGGCTGGTCTGGCAGACGCCCTTGGCAACACTGGTGAACGACTGTGGACCATGCAGAATGGG
>JBDOMX010000134.1:0-15238 GCA_039831615.1 Planctomycetaceae bacterium | reverse complement strand
TCCGCCGGACGAACGTGCGCGAAGGCGCCACGAAGGGGTAAGATCGGAAGCCCGACTTTGGCGAAAAACATGAGGTTCGACCAGCGCGACTAGAGACACTGGCGAGTCGAAAAATGAAGACTGAGATGTCGACGAAGATCGGCGGCGGAACTATGACAAATGCGAATTTCGACTGCAACCAAGTGCGAGGCCGATTCGGTGGCGCAGGAACAGTTCCGAATCGTGGCCGGCGCGACCATGTTGCATTCCCAGTTGTGGGAAGCGCACGTAGCGCGCAACTTCCATGAATCATTACCCAAACCCACAGCCTGTTGTGCAAGTCGAGTCGTGAACCGGACGTGGACCTGTGAGTTTTCATGGCCAATGCGTTTACAAAGCATCGCCGATGAAGGATGCAGCTTGAGCGTGGCGCAGAATCCGCTTCCCTCATTTGCCCGGATGGAACTGGGATCAATACCGAGCCAGGTCATCGGCGGCATGAAGACCGAGTGCCCGGACATCCCTGTCTGCCTGTTCCAGCATCATCCGCAACTCACTCTTGATCGCCATGAATTGCCAGCCCTCACCAACACGCCGCTGAACTTCTTCCGCTGATGTGGCATGCAGGCCTACGGGAGTGCCGGCTTTCTTACCTGCTGCCAGGACTGCCTGCAGCGCTTCCTCGTACTCGTCCGGTGTTGGCGGTGTGCCGTCGCCGGACTTCATCTGCCAGAATAAATCATTCGGTCCGACAAAAATCGCATCGACCCCTGGCAGCGCGTAGATTTCATCCGCGTTGGCAATGCCTTCCGGAGACTCAGTCTGCAGCACAACAAGCGTCTGGTCGTTCGCCTGTTCATAGTAATCGCGAGCCGTCGCGCCGAAGTTGAGGGCAGGAATCGTGCCTCCAATCGAACGGTTACCAGTCGGAGGATATTTTGCGGCTGCGATCGCGGTTTTCGCCTGGTCGACCGTGTCAACCATGGGAACAACGATGCCCATGGCACCACCATCCAGCACGCGTTTGATGAGGTCATGATCGCCGCGTGGCACACGAGCCAGCGGGACACAGCCGGAATCCGCAATCACAGCAAACATCATGGATGCCGTTTCCCAGTTGGTGGGACTGTGTTCAAGATCCACAGTCAGCCACGGAAAACCAACGCGGGACATCAGACGCGCAGAGAAAACAGAAGGAAGGGACAGCCAGGAACCGATCTGGGGTTCACCGCTGGCCAGTGCTTTTTTGACCGAATTGGTTTTCATCAGAATTGGACTCGCGAGGCACCGAAAAAGTTGGAGTCAATGGCAGTGTACGGATTCCAGCAGGTTCAACGATCGGACGCAAATTCCCGAGCCGAACAAGTCCAGTGTCAGCTTCATTTGGCTGAAAATCTGCCAGTTGGGAAATAAAAACGACACTTTTTGCCCGCCTGCACGTTTACCCTGCGTGAATTCAGTCTGTAACCGTCCGGGGAACTGATCATGATTGTGACAACTGTGGCGCTGGCGGGATTGTTGTCGATGGCCGTTGCTTCTGATCCGAGTCCGGAGTTATTCGGAGTCCTGGACGCCAATCAGGATGGATGGATCGCCTCCAGCGAGGTGACTGAGTCTCAGCGAATCTGGTTCACCCGAGCACTCCGGGTGGCAGACACTGACGGTGACGAACGCCTCACGCAAAAAGAACTGGACCGTGCCCTGACTGATCCGGAGCCTCGCAGCGCGCCAGCGGGACGATTTCGAGGGCAACGTCGCCCGCCAAATCCGCAACAACTGGACCGCAACAACGATGGCATGATCACTGTGGACGAAGTTCCCGGTCGAGGTAAACAACGATTCCAGGAAATGCTGACGCGGACCGGACAGGACTCCATCTCGGTGGACAACATGACGCGCATGATGGGCCGAGAGAGAGGTTCGCGGAGCCAGGGCCTCAAGTCGAGCGATCGCAAGGCTGCAGAGATGAAAGACAGCGGCGAGAAAGAAGCCGACAAGAGGCCAGGCAGGCAGCGAAAGGGCAACCAGAAAACCGGTCAGGGGCAGCCACGCCGCTCGCGTCTGTTTGACCGCTTCGACAAAAACAAAGACGGCCGAATGACCAGAGACGAATCCCCGGAAAGACTCCGATCCAGTTTCGACCGCCTTGATACAAACGGTGACGGAGTCCTGACGCCCCCTGAACTGCAGGCCGCAGCGAAACGCCGTGAGCAGAGATCGAAACGGAAGAAGTAACGACAGGTCTGGCTGCCACAGCCCTGCAAATCGACGGCAGATTGTGCCGGTCGCACGACCAACGTCGAACAGAAGGTCCTCACAGAACCATTCGAAAGCTCGGGCTGAAAGAGAGAACGGCACTCCGGTGAGACTGAGGGATACTCGCCGAAGTGCCGTTGCCCGACCCGATTCACTTGTGGTTCCGGAGTTGTCTGCGTTTCTGCCGCAGCTTCGAATTCAGCTGCGTGTCACGTCGCCCGCTGTGTGGTGCATCCCTGGTGGTGCATACTTCGGCGGACTGGCCAGCAGTTCCAGTTGTATTTTCTGACCTTCCTGCACTATCCCCACGACACTCAGCAACGCACGGACGTGTCCATTGAATTCTTCCGGCTCGGCATTCGCGACGGAGTACCATTCCAGTCGATCGACGCGTTCGAATAAGGCGATCAGCTGCTGGACGTCCATCCGGAAACTGGCATGTTCAATTTGTCCGTCTTTAGGGCCACCGATGATCTCAGTGGTGCCCAGGTACATGCAGATGAGCCAGCCATGTTCATCCATTCGACAGTCGTAACCAACACGGGCGACATCGCGCAGGGGCTCAAACAGATCAGCGACCTGCTGGACCAGGTGTTGAAGCCATTTCGGCCGACGGTCTTTCCGCGTCCTGCGAGACTCGTATTCTTTCAGTTGTTGCAGCAGTTCTTCAGGCGACATGGATTTCAACGAAGCAATGCAATGGGAGTGGGGTGATTACGCCTGCCCTCCTGGACCTTGACTTTCCATGCCTTCCCTGTTTGAGCCTGGCGACGTCAGAATTTTGCGTTCTGACCACTCCCGCGCACTTGTGACGGGCTCGCACGACTCTGGTATGCCTGTTGTATCGGGATCAGGTCCGCTCGTGATCATACAAAGCCCTGCTGGCTAAGCAGTTGGATGAACCGTCGTTCGTATCCTGCGTGCCACGTTCAGCGGCTAGCGTTAAAGCAGACGTACCGATTGGTCCGGCTGCTCCGCCACCGCCGGCTGCGCCGGGCAGTTGGTACCGGAGATACCGTTTCGGCATGCAACAGCGGGACAGGCCGTCCCGCCTTCGCGACACTCACCACATTTATTCACGCCGTTGTCGACTCAATCACAGGAACCTGATTGAATGGATTCGAACTGACTCCTCGGTCACAATCCCTGCGCGGACGATTGACACCGCACAGTTTTCAGAGCTTCATCCTGCGTTCGATCCAACAAGCCATGCCACACCGAATCATGTCGATCATGCTGCGTCCGGCGATGAGCGCCTGCATGTGGACACTGCTGACGGGAGTTGCTGAGGCGGGAGAGATCTCTCACGATTTCCTGGGCGGAGAGTTGATCCATTCTCTGGGCCTGCACCTGAATTTGGTGATGACGGCGCTGTGGGTCTTCGTTCTCGGTTCATGTATCGGCAGTTTTCTGAATGTGGTGATCTACCGCATGCCTGCGGGAATGGCGCTGTCTCATCCGGGTTCCCGCTGTCCGATTTGCGAAACCGAGCTCACGGCTCGCGACAATATTCCGATTCTGGGCTGGTTGACGCTGAAAGGGCGGTGCCGTTATTGCCGGGCCCCCATCTCGTCTCGCTATCCGCTCATCGAATTGACTGTCGGACTGTTGTTTCTCACTTTGCTGCTGGTGGAAACCAACAGCGGTGCGGCCAATCTGCCGCTTCGTGAATCAACACAAGTGCATCGACGAGGGATTGAATTCGCATTTCAACCGGACCATCGGGAGCTGCTGGGTTGGTTCATCGCCCACGTGTTCTACCTGACGATCACGCTGGCAGTGTGCATGATCGGGTTCGATGGTCACGCTCCGCCGCGCCGGCTCGTGTTCGCCGGTACGTTCGTTGGATTGATTTCCGGGATGTTCTGGCCGGAGATCCGGCCGGTTCATGCAGTGGTCCCTCTCCCGGATATGGTCGACCGATTCTGGGGCATGACGTGGAAGCTGCCGAGAGCGATCGGTGGTGGCACATTGACGACGGGAATCGGTCTCGCCGGGATTCTCGACGGATTTGCCGGTGCGTGTTCCGGTCTGATCACGGGCTGGCTGGCAGCACGATCTGTGGGTCGCCACGATTCAACGGCCGTGACGACGAGCAGCGTGTTGCTGCTGGCAGGAGTCTGGTGTGGCTGGCAGATGACGTGGCCGCTGCTGGCAATCGTCCTCATCGCCACGGCCGCGCTGAGATTGTTCGGCAGGTCCAGGCTGGCGACGTTGCTGCCATTGGTCCTGTTCGGATCCTGCAGCGCACTCATCTTTTGTTGGGACCGGCTGCTAAATGGTGTCCTGCTGATCCGTTACGACGGATGGCACTGGACAAGCACAGCCGCCTGGATCGACTGGATGGTCAGTATCGGGATACTCGCCGCCGCGGCGCTCATTTTGTCTCGAACGAACGTCGCAAAGACTTTCGATCAGCCTGACACGTCGCTGGCCTGAATGTCCGTTTCCACGGTGAATATTTCCGGCTACACGTCAGTCTCTCTGCGACTGAATCGACGATCCAGAATGCCGACGATGACGGCAATCGCGAATCCCACCGCCACCGTGATCACGACCGGCCCGGTCTTCGGATCGGACACTTTGCTGTAGATGGCGGTCGCTGCCGCAGCGAATGCCCCCAGCACGGAAATGCCCATCAGCAGATTCCAGATCAGACGGCTCAATCCGCGAGGCATGGCATCACCCAGGACTTTTGGACTGTTCATCATCAGGAAGAATGTCACGTAGGCGACCGGCAACAGCATTGAACCGAAACTGGACGCCACAATGCTGAGGTACACGCGACTCTGGCCGTCCCAGAACCATGGCCAGGACGCTCCAACGATCCCCGCCACCAGACAACCGGTGATGTACGGCCATCCTCTGAGAGGACGTCCAAGGATTTCACAAAAGGCAAATCCATTGATCAGCATCAGGATGATGATCGTGGAGAAGCCCATCCCCAGGATCCCGAGTCCAAAGACATAACGAGAAACCGATGCTCCCAGGAGCGGTTCAAGGGCTTTCGACAGATCAAAGGCACCCCGCTTCGTGAGTGAGGAGACGATTTTCTTTTCGGCTTCCGGCAGAGCGGCGGCCTGGACCAGTTCCTCAGCAGTCAATGTGGATTGCTCTGCTTTCGGTAGTTGTTTGAAAGCCTCAGTCCCGACGACGCGTTCCTTCAGCATTGCCTGTGTCTTGACGAACAGGGGGCTTTCCTGCATGACCTGCGGATCGCTGCTTAGGAACTCTTCATCCGCTTTGCCGTGAAACTGAGTGGCTGCTGCTATGACGATACAACTGGTCACGGCGATGTAGGGAATCGCCATGCCGGTGGCGAGGTCGAATCGCGACAGTCCGCGAAATGTGCGATCCCAACCGCGTTTGAGCAGCGAGTACGGCATTAAAAACGTCATGTTGATTCCCACCGCCGTTGCAGCAGCAGCGATCATCACGCCGCTTTGGGCACCGACTACCTTTGCTCTCCAGAACGCCTGAGTGTCTGTCGAGAGCCCACCGATTAACTCGGCAATGATTCCAGTCGGCTGATTCCAGTGAGACAGATTGGGAACAAATCCTTTCACGATCTCAGGCCAGTTGAGGCTGCCGCTCCGAGTGAGCTGAACAACCACACCGACGAAGCACAGCACAATCATGCCGATCAGGATCTTCAGAAAGATGTCGAAGGCCTTCGCAGCTCGTCCCTGCTGCCCGTTGAGACAGACCGCGATGCTCGCCATGACCAGGAACATTCCGGAGAAAGCAAACTTCAATAGATTCGGAGAATTGACTTCGTTCTCAATGAGACGGGTTTGGAGATTCTGAACCTGCTCAGGAAACAGATTCTTTTCGATCGCCGCGAAGCACAGGCTGAACTGGGGCATGCACCAGATCATATTGGCCGCGATTGTTGCCAGAACCCATCCCCATGCCAGAACAGGATTGATATGCTCTCTGATGGCTCGAAAGGGGCGTTCGCCCGTTGACAGAGTGACGTAACTGATCGACGACAGCATCACCACGCCCATCGCGATCGCCACCAGTTGCAGCCACAACAGGCTGGTCCCCCCCAGGATCCCCAGGAAGAGAGCGCCCGCCAGGGAACCGCCACCGAGTGTGATGGCACTTTGCAGCCAGCCCGGTCCCGATAATCGCACAAATGCTCCCAAAGTAGCCACTGCGCCATTTGCTTTGGCTTCTTTCAGCAAGGCTCGATCGTGTTCGATACGATTTTCTTCAGACGGCATCAGTGACTCCGGATATTCGACGAAATGATGGTGGCAAGGCTACAGACGCGGGGATCTGTTTTCAATCAGTCATGGAAACACTGTTCCACATCTGTTCAGGACACTACAAATCCGGGACGATTTCACTCCGACAAGGATCAACCAATGCGTGTGGCGTGGCTGGAATGTGCAACCGGCATCAGTGGAGATATGACTCTGGCGGCCCTCATTGACGCCGGCGTCGATCGTGAGGCCATCGAGGCGGCGGTCCGGTCTCTCAACCTGCCCGATGTCAGCCTGCGGGTTGGAACCGTCGTCAAAGGTGGATTTCGAGCCACTCAGGTCTTCGTTGATCATCCCCAGCAGCATGCTCATCGGCACCTTTCGGACATCCGTCGTATTCTCGACCAGGCGGAACTCACCGATGGCCAGCGACAGATTGCCGACCGGCTGTTTCTCACCATCGCTGAAGCGGAAGCTCGTGTGCATGGATCGACGGTCGAGAAAGTCCACTTTCACGAAGTGGGAGCTGTCGATTCGATTGTTGATATCGTGGGAGCAGCCGTAGGTTTCGATCTGCTGAAAGCCGAACAGATCGTCTGCCATCCGATTCCGACAGGTCGAGGCTTCGTGAACATCGATCATGGCATTTGTCCGGTGCCGGCTCCCGGAACGGCGGAGATCCTCAAAGGAATTCCACTGGCAGATGTACCCATTGAAGCGGAACTCACCACGCCGACCGGCGCCGCGATTGTGAGTTCGCTGGTGGATCGATTCGGTCCCCTGCCCGCCATGACGATCGAGCAAATTGGATACGGCTCGGGAACCATGGAATTCAAACAGCGAGCCAACATTCTGCGATTGTTTGTCGGTGAATCGGCGGTCGGGCCGAATACGGAACTGGTGACTCTGCTCGAAACGAACCTCGACGATGTGTCCCCGGAAATCGTCGGATACACCCGCAAGCGGCTCATGCAGACCGGCGCGCTGGATGTGTATGTCACTCCGGTGCAAATGAAGAAGGACCGACCCGGAATCGTCCTCAGCGTCCTGACATCGCCGGCGCTCGTGGAAACGATGGAGTCCATTCTGTTCGCAGAAACCGGCACACTGGGGATTCGGCGTCAGTTGCTCGAACGCAGAACGCAGCATCGAGACGTCGTCAGTGTCACGACGCCCTGGGGCACCGTTCATGGGAAACGATCGTGGCAGACCGGCCGGGACCCTCGATTCGCCCCCGAATTCGACGACTGTGCTCAGATCGCAGCGGACAGCGATGTGTCATTGCGAGACGTCTACCGAGCGGCCGAATCGGCCTTCCTGAAACTGAGTGAATCCAGCACACTACAACAGCCACAGGCGTCCGGGTCGAAGCCACCCACTGACGATCATCACCACGATCACGATCATGATCGCTGATCACGTCGCTCCGCACGGAATGGCAGCAGGGATGTGCAATTCTGAACGACGCGAGCCGTCCCTGAATCAGCGGTTCCTGTTGACGCAGCTGGAACAGTCGCTCGATCAGGCTGATGCACTGCAGAGTCTGGAGCTGCAACGACTGCGACTGCTCATCGAACGTCAACAGCTGCAACTGCAGCCGCAGGTTACAACATTGAGCTGCGGCACAGTTCCCCATCGAACGAGCGGTGGGGACATTGTCATTCGACTGCGACGAGCTGCCTGACGGCGCCAGCGACCGAATGAGTGCGGCTGACGCACGAGGTTCTATTCGCGCGATCGCAGCCGCGGCTCTCCGATCTGCAGTGGATGATGCTGAATTGTGGTCACGGCGGAAGTGCCAGTGCCCGTCATTCGGTGCACCCGCGAGCCGGAATCCACGGCGCCTTTTTGAAAACGGCCCTACTCGGATCCAAAGCCCAGGAACCGAACAAAAACGTCCAGCCACATCACGAACACAAACAGTGAGATGATAAAGAGCAATCCGACTAAATGCGCAAAGCCGACGACCTTCGGACTGGGCTTTCGACGTGTGACGCCTTCCCAGATCAGGAAGACCATATGGCCGCCGTCCAGGATTGGAATGGGGAGAAAATTGAGCACCGCCAGATTGATGCTCAGCAAGCCGAGAAACGTCAACAGCTGCGCAAGACCATTTTCCGCGACGTCGAAACCGATGCGGACAATGCCCACCGGTCCGCTCAACGCATTCGGGGAAAGCTCACGCCGAAACAGGGACCGCAGTGTCATATAGATGCTGATCGTGGAATTCCGCGTTCTGCGGATCCCCAGATTGACGGCTTCTGTCGTCGATTTTGCCACTCGATTTTGCGAAAGATCCTCGAAACCTCGAATACCGCGGATCGGCAGAAACCAATTCTGTTCATTTTCCCGCCGCTGCAGCAGTACAGAAAAGCTTTCGACGTCGCCCGATTCCTCGATGTGAATTCGAATGTCTCGAAGGGGTGCCTGCTGAATCATGTAAAAGATGTGGGCCCAGTTTGCTTCCGATTCCCTGGTCAGTTCGAAAATCGCCGCCTCGCTGTTGGCGTCGCCCAGGGCATCATCTTCTTTGTACGGCAGGACAATCTTCGTGATTCTCTGATCCGGCCGCAGCTTCCCTGGATCAGTGATGCCTGCTGCCTCACTTCCTTCGATCACCCTGGCAATCCTCGTGCTGACTCGAAAGGCCGCGCCGATGGCAGGAATCGGTAACGGCGCTGTTAAGGCCGCCGGCAACTCCGACCAGCCTGGTTTGTCATCAGGCTCGATCATCAGCTCTTTTTCAACTTCCCCCTGCGAACCACCCTCTTTTCGAAGCACAGAAACCCGCACAGCATTTCCGGCGCGATCGGCGAAGTAATTTGGCAATCTCAGTGGATCAATGTCGACTCCGACTTCGAGGTCATCGACTTTTCGAATGACGTCCCCTTCCTCCAATCCTGCACGAGCGGCAATCGAATCAGCCTGGATCGATTCAACGGGACCAATGTGCATCCACAGTCCAATCGATCGCATGGGTCCTGGCGGAATCGTGATCTCGACGCTCTGTGTGTCAGAGGTTGCTTCTGCTGTCGACCCTGTGGAGCGATCGACGGAATAAACGAGATCCTCAGACGCATGCTGTGCGGTCATCAGCGACAGCTGCTGCCATGATGCAAGCTCAACCCCGTTCAAAGCTGCGACACGGTCGCCAGGCTCAAACGGCGCAGATGCCTCGCTGGCCGGCAGACCGGGGATGGCGATCGAATATTCCTCCCCGGCACGCGGTGAAATCCTTAACGACCTGGTCGGGTTAATACCGATCTGCCGAAATTGTTTTCCCTGTCGAGGAGTGACGGTTTTCGTATAGTCGACTCCCGCGGATGTTGTTCCCTCGATCGTCAGCTCGCCGGACGAAAGGACGATTGCCTGTTGGATGTCGTTAAAACTCTGAATCTCGTCGCCATTGATGGCCCGGATGCGGTCGCCTCGCTGAATCCCCGCTTCCCAGGCCGGACTTCCAGGCAACGCCAGCCCCACAACCGGAAGCACTTCCCGAACACCCATGTTGTAGGCAATGGCAAAGAAGCCGAAACCAGTCACGATGTTCATGATCACGCCGGCAGAAATGATCAGCATCCGCTGCCAGACCTTTTTCGCCGAATAGGAGCGAGGGTTCTCGGCAATCTCATCGCTTGTCATCTGGTTGGGATCCATATCGTCCTGTCCCAGCATCTTGACGTAGCCTCCCAACGGCAGCGCCGACAGAGCGTATTCCGTCTCACCCTTCTGGCGACTCCACAGGATGGGACCGATGCCGATGCTGAATCGTTCCACATGCACATTGCACCACTTCGCGACCGCGAAGTGACCGAGTTCATGAAAGAAGATGACGAGTCCCAGTCCCAGCACCACCATCAGCGCTTTGCCAATGCTGGCGAGAGTTCCGCCAGCTGCCAGTGTGACCAGCGATGAAACGATCAATGTGTCCAACGTTGTGCTTCCTTTCGCGACCACGAATCCACAGCCTGAAGACTCATGAGAGTGGGCCGCGCATCAAAATCGTGGTGGCAAAGTATGTCTTTGCATAATTGCGGAATCTGATCGAACCGAATGTCAGCATCCAGAAATCGATTCACCGCCACTTCATTAGCAGCATTCAGGACGGCGCCGCAGGTGCCGCCGCTGTCAGCTGCTTCAAATCCGAGTTGCAGAGCCGGAAAGGCGTCAAGATCCGGCGGCTGGAATTCAAAGTTCATGGATTGAGTCCAGTCTGTATCCGGTCCCGGACAGTCGATTCGCTCCGGAAACGTCAAAGCATACTGAATTGGCAGTCGCATGTCCGGTGGCGACATCTGGGAAATCACAGACCCGTCCTGGTATTCCACAAACGAATGCACCCAGGACTGAGGGTGCACGACGACAGAGATCTGTTTTGCCGAAATGTCGAACAGCCAGCGAGCTTCGATGACTTCCAGTGCCTTGTTCATCATCGTGGCCGAATCGATGGTGATCTTTGGTCCCATTTTCCATGTTGGATGATTCATGGCCATTTCCGGCGTGACGTCCGCCATTCGGGCGCGTGACCAGCCTCGAAACGGGCCCCCGCTGGCCGTCAATATGATTCGTCGCAGATCCTGTTTTCTTCCTGCCTGAAGCGCCTGAAAGATAGCACTGTGCTCGCTGTCCACCGGAATCAGCTGCGTCCCGCTCTCCTGTGCCCGCCGTGTGATAATGGGGCCGGCGACCACCAACGCCTCCTTGTTGGCCACTGCAACCCGTTTCCCGGCATCGACCGCAGCCCAGGTGAGCGGAAGACCGGCGGCCCCCACGATCGCTGACACAACAGTGTCCACGTCCGGTTCCTGAACGAGCCGTTCGGCGTGCTCCATTCCCAAAAGCAGCTGCGTTTCACCAAATCCTTCCGTCGAGTAATCAGTGGCAGAATCACCGAGCACGGCCCAGCGCGGCCGAAACTCCCGGCTCTGATCCCGCAACAGCGGCTGACTGCGAAACGCCGTAATCCCGTGCAGCCGCATTCTGCCACGGTGACTTCGGATCACATCAAGGCAGCTGGTACCAATGGACCCGGTCGATCCAAGGACGACAATGGACTGAGCAGCAACCACAATGATCGGCGACTGCCGCGGCCGGAGCCGTAACAGCTTTCTTAGAGCAGTTTTCGAAATGTCGTGGCGGGTTCTGGCTCGCGGGGCCAATGGATCACGGGCTCTGGCACTCCCGCTGCGGCCACGAATCAGCGTAATACGCTGTAGAAACGAGATCCACGATGGGACGGTGGTTCCCAAATTCTAGGAGTGCCGCTCAATCGCCACAACCCGGCCTGTCATGCGGTCACAGATCTGCTCCGTGAGTTGTCTCACAGATTCGAGTTCTCGTCGAAGATTGTTCGGACGCGCGCAGCAGCCCGCAGTTCTTCAAAGACTTTCTGGCGGGCGGCCGTCATCTGCTCCTGACGAATCAAAGCTTCAATTTCCGGCTGCACGGCAGCAAACGCACGCGCTTCAGCGTATTCATGTCGTGCAACTCGGTAGATCGAAAAGAATCCGTCTGCTTCGATCACGGACGTGATTCCGCCGGTCGGCAACGCGAACAGAACTTCTTCCAGCTTCTTGTCCCGCAATGCTCCTCTGGTCAGCCATCTCCTGTTTCCGTTTTCCTCGGCGCTGAGAGCGTCTGAAAAATCGCGAGCGACTTCACCGAATTCGGTCTGACCGGTCTTGAGACGCTCGATGATTTCCGTCATCCGCTGTTTCGCCTGTTCACGCCCGCCCTGTTCCTGGATGCTGACACGAATCTCCTGCCATCGCAGCCGCTCTTTCGGCGTAAACTGATCAATGTGTTTGCGGTAATAATCGAGCAGGTCCAGTCGATCCGGAGCACTTCCCTGAGCGGTTTCGGTGAGTGACTCCACGTAGCCGTTGACCATCTGGATGCGAAAGAACGTTTCTCGCAACAGGCCAACGGACAGCCCGGCCTGAGCCAGAAAAGAATCGAAGTCATTGCCGGATTGCATCTGGCCGGCAGCAAGAAGCTCCGCCTTGCGAGTCTCCAGAAACTGCCCAAATGCAGTCTCTAGATGTTCTTTGAGTGCGTCGCGTTGTTCTTCCGGGACCTTCAGTTCCAGTGCATGCAACACGATCTCTTCGTCAATACGCTGATCCAGACGCTGCCGAAGCTGTTCCAGGAGGATTTGGCGGCGGCGTTCGTCAGGAACTGAAGGATCGGCTTCCAAAGTGAGACGCATACTGCCCACCAGATCGTCGACAAACACCGGACGACCATTGATTTCGGCCACAACAGTGTTGCCTGCCAGCGGCTCCGAACTGCTGATGGAAACCTGTTTCAACCTGTTGCCACTGTCACGACCCAATCTTCCGGCATGCTCCTTCGTTGCAGTATTGACGAGTGACCGGCGAGGCGGCAGATCCGAGAAAACCGGATTGTCGCCGACCAGATTCTTGCCCTGGCAACCGCTGAATATCAGCATTGTGAACAATGCCGCCAGCAGACTGTCGGATCGCCCCAAATTCGTGCGCCGATGATTGGGGTGGTCGGAATTGTGATTTCGCACCACTTGTGCATCCATGCAGCGTGGAAAAATCTGGCGAACGTCCGATGAGGACAGTCGCCGCGAATTGTCGGAGCTTCGGGCGACGGTTGAGAGCACCGGGATCCTACCCGTCGCCAGCAAACAGAATCAAGACCGGACTGACTTGCTTTTGCCTGAAAATGCCGTGTTTTATGCGGCAATTCCTGCCGGTCACGAGACTCAAACAAGCGCCTGAAATGCTGCGATGCTCGACGAGCACAGGTCGTTGCCCATCGAACACGCGGCATGTAAATCTCGCCGAGCCGTCGTCGCGATCGCGATACGTGAGATTCCAGTCTGCCGCCACCAAATGGGCGTTGCCGTGCGGGAAGTCAATTGCTTTGACGGAGTTCCTGGACTGAACCCCATTCAACATCGCACGAGAAGGAATTCACGCCACATCACCCAAACTGCCTGCCATGCCGAAATCATTGTCGCCTGGTGCCAACGGAGCCGTGATGGCCACTCTGCCAAATTGGCCCAATCAGTCGAATTTGCCTCAACGAACAGACCGAAACAATCCGAATAGTCTTCGCAGGGCGTCGTTTCTTACCACAGCGCCTGCGGTGTAAGAACTTATGGCCTCCGCTAGCAGTCGGTTATCTCGCCACAACCGGATTCAAGTTGCGCTTGTCTTGCTGTTGACAGTGTACGGGTCGGGCTGCACACGCAAGTATTACCGTCTCGCCGCGGACCGTCTGTCCTATGAGATCCTCGCAGAAAAGCTGGGAGATCCGCGATGGACCCCACCGCGGATCGACATTACTCCTGATCCGCGGAGTCGATTTTACGACCCTGACGATCCTGATGAGCCCCCACTTCCACCCGACGATCCTGCAGTCCACCCTTACATGGATTGCGTTTACGGCATGCGTGGCTGGAAAGGCTGGCACGAATTGGGTGAGATCGACAACGTTGAAAACCCCATGTGGCCCACGTATCTGGACGGCGAACCATTCCAGGCTCCTTCCTTCCCATTGCCGAAAATCGACAGGCTGGGATTTCGCGAGGCGATCGAACTGGGGCTGATTCATAGTCGGGAGTATCAGGAGCAGTTGGAGGACATGTACCTGCAGGCCCTTTCCTTAACTCTCAATCGCTACCGTTTTGATGTCCGTCCTTTAAACCTGGACGGCATCGAACCCGGAACATCCGTGACCTATGAACATCAACCTGATGATGCCAGCAATTTGCGACTCGGCCCAACCATCGCCGGTGTCAGTAAACTTCTGCCGGCCGGCGGACAGTTCGTTGCCGAACTGACGAACAATACATTGTGGTTGTTTTCCGGCAGTCCCAACCAGACGCGCAGCGCGACCACCCTGGCTTACTCCCTGGTGCAACCACTGATGATTGGTGCGGGCCGAAACATCGCCATGGAACAGCTGACTCAGGCTGAGCGTAACGTGGTCTACGGGATTCGCACATTTGCCCGATTCCGCAAAGACTTCTACGTCACAATTCTGACGGGAGAACAAGCCCTGCCCCTGCCGGGGACTGCCGTGGGAGGTGAACTTGCATTCCTGATCCGTGGGGCGCGGAGCCCCACGGTTGGGTTCTATTTCCTGCTATTCAATCTGCAGCGCCTGCGTAACCAGGGGACCAACGTTCAAAGCCTGGAAAGCCTGATCGGAGACCTGGAAAAGCTGGCCGAAGCAGGTCGCGCGACGGCCCTGGACGTCACCCAGCTGAAAAGCAGCCTGGCGTCGGCAGAACGTCGGCAAATGCTCCTCGAACGCGCCTACATCAACCAGCTGGACAATTTCAAAGTTCAGTTAGGTCTGCCTCCTGATGTCGAAGTTGAAATCGACGACAGCCTCTTAAAACCGTTTCAGTTTCTCAATCAGGATCTCCTGGATCTCGAAAACCGAATCACGGATGTTGAATTAACGTCCGAGCCTGAGCAATGGCAGTTATCCATCCAGGAGTTCACTCGTCTCTACGATGATCTGACTGAGCGACTCGAAGGTGCAGGATCGGAACATCAGGAAGCGATAACCGTTAACCAGCCGACAACAGGCATCCTGTCCGAAGGCGAGATTCGGGAACGTTCCGAGGACAACAAACGAACCTCGAATCAGCTGGAAGAAATCGAAACTCGTCTCACAATGCTCGCCGTGGCCATTGCAGAGGCGGATGGGAGGACGCACAGTCCGTCCGACCTTTCATTTGAGGAACAAGCATCTCTCCTGGCACAGCTGCGCCGGATTCGGCGCGATCTTCTGCGGACAACACCAGA
>JBDOMX010001061.1:0-3410 GCA_039831615.1 Planctomycetaceae bacterium | reverse complement strand
TTAGAACTCGCTCCTCAGGGAATCACGGTGAATGCTGTTGGTCCCGGTGCGGTCGCAGGTCCCTGGAACAGTCAGTTCTTTGCGGACCCGGAATACCGCAGAAAGTGGAAGGCGACTGCTCCTCTCAGACGGATGGCAACAAACGACGATATTGCGGCAGCAGTCATGTTTCTGGCGTCGAAGGAAGCGGCCTACATCACCGGACAGGTTCTTTACGTGGACGGCGGCAAGCTTTCATACGTTCCGGGTGTCGACGTGTTGTCCGACGCTTTCGGATCTGAATCTGACAACCACGTCAATCAGCCCAGCAGCGGATCGGAGTGAATTCAGCGTGCCGACGATGACCGATTTCCGCAGCGATGCCAGCACAATGCCTACGGGAACAATGCGTCGGGCCATGGCCGATGCAGTAGTTGGCAATGATGATTTCCGTGAGGATCCGACAGTGATTCGGCTGGAGCGCGTCACAGCAGAACTGTTGGACAAGGAGGATGCCGTATTCGTTCACAGCGGTACGATGGCAAATCTTGCCGCCGTCATGTCCGCGGTCGAGCCGGAAGACTCTGTCCTGATTGGAAGTCACTTTCACATTTTGGACTACGAAGGTGCCGCCATGCAGCGCGTCATCGGTTGTTGCTTCCAGACACTGGACGAGACGACGCAGGGCGGTCGGACGCAGCTCATGTACAAGGATGCGTTCAACAACAGTCGGCCACAGGATGCTGTCCCGCGCCTTCTGTGTCTGGAGAACACCATCAGCCGACTCGGCGGCACCCTGCTGACACCCACACATCTGGCCGAAGTGACTGAATGGGCCCGCGCGCACGGCATGTCCGTCCATCTGGACGGGGCTCGACTCCTGAATGCGGCTGTTGGGCTCGGCGTCGAAGCGGCAACGCTGGCAGGGTTTGCCGATACCGTATCTCTGGCGCTCACTAAGGCGGTCGGTGCACCGGCCGGCGCTGTTGTGGCCGGCAGTCGGGACATCACCGAAAAGCTTCGCCATTACCGCTGGATGCTCGGAGGCAACTGGAAACAGGGAGGTATCTTCGCCGCGGCCTGTCTGCAGGGGCTGAAGACGGTGCACGACAACATCAGGGTTGATCACGCAAACGCACGGCGATTGGCTGAGGCGTGCAATGACATCGGTGGTTGTCAGGTCGATCTTGACCGAGTCGTCACAAATATCCTGTTTTTGGAAGTGACAGACGAATCCATCGATGTGGAAAAGCTGCGATCCAGTCTGCAGGAAGACGGGTTCGTGTTTGGGCGTTGGAAGCCGGGATCTGTGGCTGGCGGTTCGCGCTGCCGACTCGTCACGCATCAGAATATCACCGGTGACGATGTGGATCGATTCGCCGAATCCATGACCGAGGCGATTGACAGACAGCGATAGTCACCGTCGACGAATGCCCGGCGTATTTCTCACGAGAAAAGTAAACCATTTGCGGGAAACGTCATTGTGAGCGAGGACTCCAGCGAATGGAAAGTGCAGACGGTCCTTGGCCCGATCGCCGCCAGGGATCTCGGGACAACCGATGCACACACGCACCTGATTCGGCTTGGGGGCCCGCTGGTTGACGCAAGTCGCGATTTTCTGCTCGACAGCGTGGAAAATGGTGTTGCAGAGTTAGATTACTTTCGCGCGGCCGGAGGTGCGACCGTGGTCGATATGACACCGGCAGTGCCCGGTCGGGATCTCGGCCTGCTGGCTGAGATTGCCAGTCGAGCGAAAACAAATGTGATCGCGTCAACCGGATTCGTTGACTGGGCTCTGTATCCCGGGACTCGCCAGTGGATCGAGACAGGCTCGGTGGAAGAAATTGCGAAACTGATTGCCGCGGAAGTGACAGACGGTTGCGACGCGAATAACTATGCCGGTCCGCTCATCAAGCGAACGTCACACTGTGCGGGCGTCATTAAGGTGGCCACTGGATACCAGGTCATCACACCGTTTCAGAAGAAGACGATTCAGGCCGCCGCCATGGCGCATCTGATGACCGGGGCGCCCATCTCTGTTCATACAGAATTCGGAACCTGTGTGCTGGAACTGGTGGAACTCCTCACACAGGAACATGTCGACCCCGAATCAATCATTGTGGCTCACACGTTTCACAATCCTGATCCATGGTATCAGAGTGACATTGCTCAAACTGGTATTTATCTTGTTCAGGATGGCCCCGGACGCATCAAATACTTTCCTGAATCGAACACGATTGAACAACTCGAAAGGTTTCTTGCGGATGGCTTTGGCGATCAACTGCTCTTCGCCGGCGATCATTCGCGACGGTCGTACTGGAAGTCGTACGGCGGCGGACCCGGGTTCGACTATATTCTGAAATCATTTATTCCAAAGCTGGTGAGGTTGGGAATCTCCGAATCGGCGGTCCGTCGGATACTGGTCGACAATCCGGCCCGTGCATTCCGACTGCGCCGCCCGGCAATGCCATTGGTCGAACATGGAACGATTCACAAGTCGTAGAGGGGACATTCATGAAACGGGAACACATTTGGCGATCGTGCCGGACGCAGTTGTTTCGCAATCGTGCCGGCGCGAACAAACGGGGTGCGGTTGAAGTCATGCTTCGTCACACGGTCCGACTGTTTTTATGGCTGCTGGTGATCGCATGGTCCACTGCCGGAACCACGAGGGCGGCTGAACAACCCAACTTTGTGATCATCTTCGCTGATGACATGGGTTACGGTGACCTCGGTTGTTTCGGTCATCCCACGATTAAGACGCCTCATCTGGACGCAATGGCCGGACGGGGGATGAAGTTTACGCAATTCTACGTCGCTTCCTCCGTGTGTACGCCCAGTCGAGCGGGTCTGCTGACCGGACGTTTGCCCATTCGCAGTGGGCTTTCGAAAGTGCTGATCCCGAGTTCCACAGGGGGGATGCCGGCGGATGAAATCACGCTCGCCGAAGCGCTCAGCGAAGCAGGCTACGCGACCGCCTGCATCGGCAAGTGGCATCTGGGGTGGCAACAGAAATATCTGCCAGGCAGCCATGGCTTCGATCGATATTTTGGTATCCCGTATTCCAACGACATGAGTCCCGAGATTCAGCCGGGCAATCCGGTGTTTAAAGATGCACCGCCTCATCCGTTGATTCGTAATTTTACGGTGACGAATCCCGACCACGAACCGGACCAGCGACTGCTCACGCAGCAGTACACTGAAGAATCGATCAGTTTTCTTCAGGAGACCGCCGGTAAGCGCCCGTTCTTCCTTTATCTCGCGCACACGATGCCACACGTTCCGTTGTTTGCAGGTGAGCGATTCGAGGGGAAAAGTCAACGTGGCCTGTACGGTGATACTGTGGAAGAGATCGACTGGTCCTGTGGTCAGGTGTTCGCTGAACTCAGACGGCTTGGCGTCGAAGAGAACACACTGGTTGTCTTCACTTC
>JBDOMX010000582.1:0-3422 GCA_039831615.1 Planctomycetaceae bacterium | reverse complement strand
GGTTCGCTTCTTTGAGCGTCAAGCGAGCGATCGCCAGGATTCGAGTCGGCGACATCGCCATGATGTCACTCAGGTAACTGGACAGCCCTCGCCTGAAATGTTTCGTCCCCGAAGGTCCGAGTCTCATTGACGCTAAAAACCCAGCACCAACTGCCAACAGTGCAATCACACCCGTGACTTGTGCCCACTGCAGCAGGGACCGGGTGACGTTGAAGGGTATGAGTTCGAATTCCATAGCTGTCTGGATCAGTTGTTAACGGAATGGGTCAGCAATCAGGGGGAGCCGGTCAATGGTAGGTGACACCGTAACGGTGCCTCGGACCGATCGTCCGGGTCCGGCCAGTGGCAGGGCGAGGTCATCCCTGGTTCTCCTCCGACTTCACACCGGCTGGCTGATTCGGGTCTGCAGCGTTGCCTTCAGCGGGTTGAGTCGCCGCCATTTCTTCAGCGGTAAATCTTCTTCCGGGGCGTGCTCCACTTTCCCGGACCGTCCGCAGGAAGAGCTGTTCCAGATCGGCGCGAGGACGCTGAAATGAAGACTTCCCGGTGGTGTGTTTTGCGAGAACGGCCCTGACCTCTTCGATGGCTTCGTCACTCAAATGGCCCGTACGAATCTCCGTTTCATTTCGAAGCTCGAGCAGTTGTTCGACTTCACCCAGAACCTTCAGCTCTCCCTGGAACAGCACGGCGATGCGATCACTGACATCCTGGACATCGGCCAGCTGATGGCTGCACAACACCACCGTCTTGCCTTCATCCTTGAGTCGCAAAATGAGGTCCTTCATTTCACGTGTGCCGATGGGGTCAAGACCACTGGTCGGTTCGTCGAGCAGAACGAGATCGGGATTGTTAATGAGTGCCTGAGCGAGTCCGATGCGGCGGGTCATCCCCTTGGAATACTCTTTGAGCTGACGGCGTCGAGCGTCGTCCAGACCAACCAACTTGATCAGACGGTCGGCACGTTCCGCTCGTTCCTTACCAGGAATCCTGAACAGTCGACCGTAGAAATCGAGGGTTTCGTCAGCGTTCAGAAACTTGTACAGATAAGACTCTTCCGGCAGGTAGCCGATTCGTTCGTTTTTCTCCACATCGGCCGCATTCCGCCCCAGAATCCGGATCTCACCGGATGTGGGGAACAGCAGTCCCAGCAGCATCTTAATCGTGGTGGTCTTCCCCGACCCGTTTGGCCCCAGCAGGCCAAATACCTCACCACGTTTAACGTCCAGGCTGAGACTCTTGACCGCCTGAACCTTTTTCCGCCCCCAAAAGTCTCGGTAGACCTTCGACAGGTTGCGGATTTCAATGACGTTTTCCTGAGCGACCATGAGTGCGTCTTCTGACCAGAATTCCAGGGAGTCGGAAGGGCCGACATCAGTGCGAATGGACAATAAAACACTGAAGAAGGTCCGGCATACTCGGGCTACGCCGGTCCGGCACTGGACGTTTGTTGATTTCGTGGAAATCTGGCACCGACCAGGAGAATGCTGTGACATTCGGCCGCAAGGAATACCGAACCTGTAACGCAGACCAGGCCGCTCGAACCGGCCACGCCACGGGCAACTTCCAGCGCCGCCGCGGCGGTCTCAGTCGTTTCCACTTTGGCGGATTGCGCCCTGCAGGCGGACAGAGCCCCAAGTTCAGCGGGCAGGTAACTGCGTGGACTGATCCCAATGTGCGTCAGCACGACATGGTCGAATGCCGGCAGCAGGATTGTCAGCATCTTTTCCACGTCTTTGTCGCGGCTGGCTCCGAAAACAAGCACTTTGGGACGTTCAGACCACAGGCCGTTGTTCAAAGTCCGCACGACCGCGGCAGCGGAATCGGGATTGTGAGCGGCGTCCAGAATGGTGGGCGGCGAACCAGGAATCAACTGAAATCTCAGCGGCCACGATGTCTGCCGCAACCCTTCACGGATGGTCAGCGGCGTCAATCGTGAGCCAGCAATTGCCAGCTGATCGGCGACCGTCACCGCCAACGCAGCATTCTCCGCCTGATGCACCCCGGCAAGTGGCAACTCGAGGGATTCGTGCCGCCGCCTCGGAGTCGTCACCGAGATGATTTGCAGATGGCGCGACGCGGACTCGACCTCGACGTCAATGTCCTGGTGCAGTCGACTGATCGGAGCGTCCAGAGCCTTCGCTCGTTCAGTGCACTGAAAAATCACCTCCGCCTGGGTGACGCCGGTCACAAGCGGAACGTTTCTTTTGATGATGCCCGCTTTTTCGAAGGCGATCTTCCCGAGCGTGTCGCCCAGAATCAAGGTGTGATCCAGACTGATATTCGTGATCACCGTCACGACGGGACTACAGACGTTGGTGCAGTCCAACCGACCGCCCAGTCCTGTTTCCAGAACGGCCAGCTCCACCCGACGGCGATCGAAATACATCCAGGCCAGCAACGTCGCCACTTCAAAATACGTAGGAGGATCTCGCCGCAAATCATCGTCGGCTGTTTCCAGGCAACGCTGCAGATCAGAGACAAGTGTCGTCAGTTCGTCAGGTTCCGGCTGCCGGCGGCCGACAGTCATCCGTTCTTCAAACCGCTCAATGTGCGGCGAAGTGAACAACCCGGATCGAATTTGCGACGCGGTCAGGATCGAATCCACCATGGCAGCAGTCGACCCTTTGCCTTTCGTCCCCGCAATATGCACCGCAGGAATTCGTTCCTGCGGCGAACCGATCAGAGCCAACAGGCGACGGACACGATCCAGCTGAAAATGAGGCGATGCGCGGACCGGAGGAATCCGTTCGTAGTCAATGCGCTCATAGATCCAGCGGACCGCATTCTCGTACGATTGCACCCGGTCGGAAAGGATCCTGGTCATGGCAGAGGATTCGTGACAACAGGCGGACAGCCTGCTGCGAAGCACGCCGACCTGAACTGAAATGCAGCAGGTTGTTCCTTGACGTCCGCCTGAGACAACATCAGATCAACCTCGCCCATGATCACTTTGCAAGGAGCCTGAAACGTCACTCGTCACAGACTGTACCAACCACACAAGGCAGTGATTTGTTCCATCTTAGCGAGCTGACGGATGCGATTCTTCGCTGAACGCGTTCCCAATGCCGGAGAATACGTGAAGTTATGGTCCGCCGTTGCCAGGGCCGCCTGCACGTCCACCAAAGCAATCGTGTTCTGTCCTCGACGTGCGGCTCGCCACCGAGCCAGCCACAGCGTGATCGGATACATCAATGCCAGACTACGGAATCCGTCCACGACCGATAGGTCGTCATTGGCCGCGCCACAGAAATGAACTCCCTGTATTTTCACGCGAAAATAACGTTCAAACAACTCATCGATGGCCGGCTGACGCCCGCCATGCGCGGTTTCCAGCTGCGAAAATTTGACCGGGCGATCCGGCAATTCGCCGAATGCAGTGGCCACCGACGACGATTCACTCAGGGCCGGAATCCGGCCTGTCG
>JBDOMX010000147.1:0-3423 GCA_039831615.1 Planctomycetaceae bacterium | reverse complement strand
CATCTGTTCCTGCTTCCAAAGGCGATGGACACGCTTACGATTGACCCGCCAACCATTCTCCACAAGTTCCCGATGAATCCGCGGACAACCGAACCGAGGCCGTTTCAGGGACAGACGACGCATCTCACGCAGCAATCGTTGTTCGTCGGCTGCGCGTCGGGATCGATAACGCTGAGTGCTTCGCGGTTGGCCCAAAACCCGACAACCTACACCCACCGCGAAGCGGTTTAGTTCAACGTATGAGTTCCGCTGGCGAGTGTGGAGTCCGCGGGTCGTTTGTTTTGCTGCCCGGTATTCGACGAGTATCGCGGACGGAAGCAGGCCAGTGAGCATCCAGCTGGCTACCGTGCTGGTTGCTGGGGATTCCCAATTCCGCAGAAAATCAGGCGGACATCTCCGAACCGTTCAAAGGAGTCTCGTAATCGGATTTGAGATTCTGGTGTCCACCAAGCTGCGAACGACAGCAATAACTCATCCAGCTTCTCGTGTTCCTCCTCGAGCAGTTTCCGCAAATGGGCTGATTTCTTCTTGCCCTTGGCTCGGGCAATCAACTTAGCGAAGCGATAAGAGGCGAAGGCGTGGTCGTGGATTCGGCCGAGACGTTCTTGGAGCTGCTCGACCCCCAGGTAGAGTTCGTGGCGAAACTCTGGGGGGAAGGCTGGAGCCAACAGTTCCATCGCGTACCGTAGCTCTTTACCACGAATGCGGAAGCGGTGAAGGCCGGTTAGATTCCGAGGCTCGGTCGGCGAAGCCTTGCGGAATCGCTTGACAACTTTTCGAAGCTGTGATGCTGCCCATTGACCGAATTGTGCGTCCGCCGAATCGGAATCCAGATTGACCGTCTTTCTCAGGATGGATTCGATCTTGTGATGCAGGCGATCATCCCGTCGCAGCTTGCGGTGAACCGCAACGATGGGTCTCTGTGCCACTTCGCGGCGCTGCCGAACGTTGGCAAGAAACGCACGAGCTCCCCTGCCCGTATCTGTCTCGTGCCTGTGGAAAAGCACATCCATGTCCCGCGCGTTGCCAGCCGCACGACGGATTTTACCGAGCGTCTTTCGGAACCATTTTGTCTTTTTCTTGGGTAGAATGCCGGAGTACAGCTTTAGCGCCGCCATCGACCGCCGCCATCGACCGCCGGGTGTAGACTCGCAACTGGTGGACGTATTCGACGTTTTCGCTCGCTTGCTCGGCAGCCAACGGCAAAAGTGCTGAACTGCAGCAAGCCGAATTCGCACAGAGTGCAATGCGGCTTCGTGAACCGAATCGTCAACCACGATGCCCTCGATCCACTTATCAAACTTTGCCACAACGTGCCTTTCCATCGCAAAGTCTGCTGCGTCCAGACGTCAGTATCATGATGCAACCGAAGTCCAGAGAGCAACCCGCAGTGGCGAAGAAATCGGCGCTCAATTGGTAGCGACCTGGATGGTGAGAGCAACCTTCTTGCCAACCTTCCCGGTCTCATCAATCTTGGCGAGCGCGGATTGCAGCTCAGCGTCGGCGGGAGGCAGCGAGATATGGTCACGAACCGGCGAACAGACATGGATCTCGTATCCTACGGCTGCGGATGTGAGGAGCAACGCTGCAAGATATTGCCACAGCAAGCCACACCACCAATTCGCGTAAACGGTCGTTTGTTTTGGTGTCCGCGATTTGACGAGTTTCGCGGACGAAACTGGCACTTCGACGTTCTGTTTGGCCCAGCATTCTGCTTTTTTCAGCGCGAGTTCTCGGGACCGCGGGAAGCGTCTCCTCTCGCCAACTGCGGCGATCGGGGAAAACCACAAGGCGAACGATGCAAGATCGACTGAGATCATGGCTGCTCAGGTCGATTTGCCCCTACACCAATGATGTTGGGGCGTCGTTTCAGTTTCTTGACCCTACGGGCACGGGGATAACTCCTCATCAGGAAGACCGGCCGACGAAACCATCGCCTCGCGCGTGCGCGCGAGAAGAACATGTCTTACCGCTCTGCTTACCGGCGCAGGCCGCTTTCGAGGGCAATCCGGTGCGCCGCGATGCAGTGAAGAGGCCGCCAGAAAAGGCGACAAGCGAGGCACCAGCGCATGAAGTAACCGCCTCGGATTCAACGAGAAACGTCGATTCCGAGGCGGTTAAGCCAAGGTGCGCAAGAGAGGACTCGAACCTCCACGTCCAATAAAGGACACTAGGCCCTCAACCTAGCGCGTCTGCCAATTCCGCCACTTGCGCAGTGAGGAAACCACAGTATATCAGTCCCACCGAGGGCATCAAGGGGGCCGCAGCAGGCAAGCGGTCAGCTTTGACAAGCAAGTAGTCCCTGGTATCCAACTGAAAGCTTACCGCTGATTCAAGAATCAGGGCTGACAGGCTACCTGCAACCTGTTATCACGTCGCAGGTATTCAGGCCCCAGGCAAGGAGGCCTTATGGGCGTTCCGCTTTCGCAAATGTGGACCGTCGCGTCGTATGTCGTGCAGCAGAAGCTGCGCGGCCGGAAACGGTATCCGCTGGTGCTGATGCTGGAGCCGCTGTTCCGTTGCAATCTGGCCTGCTCGGGTTGTGGGAAGATTCAACACCCGGCCGAGATTCTTAAGAAGAATCTTTCGCCGGAAGACTGCTTTGCCGCCGTCGAGGAATGCGGTGCCCCGATTGTGTCGATCCCTGGTGGCGAACCGTTGCTGCATCCACAAATCGATGAAATCGTGGCGGGTTTGGTCCAACGCAAGAAATACGTTTACCTCTGCACGAACGCAATCCTGCTGGCGCAGAATCTGCATCGGTTTCGGCCTTCGAAATTCCTGACATTCTCGATTCACCTCGATGGCCTGCAGGACGAACACGATGCGGCGGTCTGTCGTGACGGAATATTCGACGTGGCCGTTGATGCGATTCGGCAGACCATCGCGGCCAGTTTTCGCGTGACCACGAATACGACACTCTTCGACGGAGCCGACCCGGCTCGTGTCTGGGAGTTCTTCGATCTGCTGATGGATTTGGGCGTCGAAGGCATGACAATCTCGCCCGGTTATCCTTATGAAAAGGCTCCTGACCAGGAGAATTTCCTGCATCGCAAACAGACGGTTTCTCTGTTTCGTCGCATCTTCTCGCAATCGAAACGCAGCTGGCGGTTCAATCAGTCGCCTCTGTTCCTCGAATTCCTGAAAGGTCGCGTCGAACTCGCGTGCACGCCCTGGGGCAATCCCACGTACAACGTGTTCGGTTGGCAGAAACCGTGCTACCTGCTGCAGGAAGGGTACTGCGACAGCTTCGACGAATTGCTCGACACCACCGACTGGGACGGCTACGGACCGGAAAGCGGGAACACCAAGTGTACCGACTGCATGGTCCACAGCGGCTTTGAAGCGACGGCCGTCGATCAGACCTTCTCATCGTTGAAGTCGTTACTGGCAGTTGCCCGACTAATGTTCGGCGGAGCGAAG
>JBDOMX010000039.1:0-15345 GCA_039831615.1 Planctomycetaceae bacterium | reverse complement strand
ACGAAAATTACGAGATAGTCGCCGGCATTATTTCGCTCAATGCTCCATGCTCCAAATTTTGTGCGGGCACTTTGCAGCAGCAGCGACGTTGTCGTCTCCACGCCAGGAGCTTCCTTCAGCACAGCAGCCAGTGCCCACACTTTGCGAACGTCTGCCTGGTCAAAGTACTCGATGTCTTTCGTCACGAAGACGGACTGTTTCTGACTGTCCTCCTGTTCAAACGAAACTTCATAGGGACCCTGATCACGCTGGGTGAATTGCAGGTTGGCACTTTGCAGAACGTCTGCGATCGGAAGCGGAGCACGCCTCCAGTCGCTGTCGAGGAATGTCTTCAACTCCGACACATCGACGCTGTAGCTCACCAGGCTCGCTTCGGTCGCGATCGCCTGTGAGATGGCCACCAGTTCGCCCTTGTTGTTGACGACCGGACCGCCGCTGTCGCCCGAGTTAATCGGCGATTGCGTCTCGACCACCATGAAATCATGTTCGCCGGCCTGCGTGCGGAATTGTTTCTGATAGACAGAACGAACAGTGCCGGATGTGAAGACCCACAGAGCACCCGATGTTCCAGGATTGCCAATGGACTGCACGTCTTCTCCTGGTCCGATGCTGTCATTCGCCAGGGGAAGTGCTTCCACACCTTCCGGCAGGCGATCGAGTTCTATCAGAGCAAGGTCCCGCTTGCGGTCCACTGACAGGACGCGGCCACGGACGCCAATTTCCTCAATGTTCGTGACGTAGTGCTGGCGATCAACGTTGAGCTTGTCGTCCTTGAATTCCGGGAAGAAGATCACCGTCGATCGGGCTTCTCCGACCACATGAAAGTTGGTGATCAGCAGCTTCTTTTCGACATCAACCACGACGCCTGTCCCGCTGGACGTGACGTCACCCGACCTGGCAAGGACCCAGGCGGTTGACTTGAGTGTCTTGTTATAGATTTCCACGTCCGCTGTTGCAGCCGATGTGAGCTGGGCGACGGCTGCCGCACAAACTGCAAACTGAATACACAGATTTTTGATTGAGGTCTTCATGATATCACCATTTCCAGATTTCTAAGGTTGTGAGATTCAGGTTTGGTCCTGAGTTACCTGCCTCAGCGGAGAACGGCGACGGTTGTTACATCAATAACCTGCTGCTGTCCGGAAAAATCAGCCGAGCATTGTTGCGCCGCAGGATCCCCAGGTGCCGGCGCACAAAAAACCGTCGCAGCAATCGAGAGATTGCTGCGACGGGCACTGTTGTCACCTGAGTTTGCGGCACGCACTTCTGCTATGCCTTTTCGAACACCAAAGCCCTCGAATTCTGGATTTCAAAACGGAACTGGGCAGCAGAATTCAGCGTCAGCCTGCCTTCCAGTTTCATCCCATCGTTGCCCACCAGTCTGAGCGAACCGGCTGTCACCGTGAACCGCCCGGTGGAGTTTGTCTGTTGGCCGTTGTTGATGTAAACCAGGTTGAATCTGCCGTTTGCGGCGAATTCCAGGGCAAACGCCTCACCAGCCGAACCAGCGGCGGACCACCTCCCGACCAAAGCCACCCCGGTGGTCGCTGGTGTCCGGGTCTTTCTCGCCCACGTTTGACCCGTATTTTTGGCCAGAATGGCCAGACGGTTGATTTCGTTCCGCAGCAGCAGCCCTGTCAGGTTCTGGTTTTTGAGTACGAGCGACAGCTCTGTGCGTTGCCGTTTGGCATGGTAGGCGAACAGTGCCGGAGCATTCTTCTGGCAGGCTTCCATCATTTTCAGCAGTTTTTCTGCTGGCAATTCTCTCGAGACGTCTTTGATCGTGCTCAGACCGAGCACGATATTGACGCTGGTTACGTCTTCGGAAAGGATCACCATGACTGGAAATGTCCATGGTTCCAGTTCTTTCGCGGTGGTGACCGTTCGATTGCTCGCCACTTTGGCCTCAAAACCTGCCGATTTCAGCAATTCCCGCACTTCTTCGGGCCGTGTGATTCGTGTGGGCGAGGCTGGCGTCCTGCCATCATCGGGGTTTCCCGAGGAAGAACCGTCGAAAACGGAATTCGTTCGAACATCGGAAAACAGATCATCACCGCCTGCAAAGCAGACAGGGCCGACGGCAGCGATCATCGCAGCGGCAAGTATAGACAGTATTTTAGACATGGCAGCACCTGTATTTTGAATGAGAGTGTCAGTCGGGTTACAGGTACCAAAGCGAGATTCAGTCTGGTCTGTTACACAGGAACCGGACGCGGCCGGCAGATTTGCCGGATGACGCCGTTTCGCCGGGCAGGACGAGCATCGGGCTATTCGGCTGCGTCCAGGAGCTCGTGGAGCTGTTTCATGGTCCGAGTCAACATCACTCGAACGGCGACATCAGATTTTCCGAGTGCTGCTGCAATCTCTTTGGACGGTTTGTTCTCAATGTATTTGAGACGGAGTGCCTCCTGCTGATCGGCGCTGAGGCCGGACATGGCGTTTCCCAGACGAGCCTCACGCGCATTTCGTGAAAACGCGGCACTGGGCGTCGTCATGCTTTTCACGAGCATGTTGACCATGCCAATTTCGCCGCCTCCGGACGATCCGAACTGCAATGCTCGTTCTCTGCCGGCGTCGCGTTTTTGAGCTCCAAAGTGGTGCCGATGGGCATCAACGATTTTGCGTTCGGCGATATGGCACAGCCACGAAAACGGCTCCCGTTCTGCCGGGAACTCCGGAGTGATTGAACGGACCGCATCGGCGCTGACGTCCTGAAAAATATCTTCGACTTCGACCTTCTTTCTCAGATGCTCTCCGAGTCGACGACTGATAAAAGCCATCAACTGCTTTTGGTTCGCTTCCAGAAAACCGGCCAGCGCCTCGACACTGCCTTTGCTGATGCCTTTGAGAAGTTCCGGGTCATCTTCGTAATCGCTCATGATTTCGCCCCCTGCTTCCGCTCCACGGCTCTCGTCACGTCCTGGATTCGACACAGTTTGTGGCTCGAAACCGGGGCTATGGTATCATCGACCTCTGTCACATTCACGGATCATTCTGAATCGGATTGCCTGAAGTTTTGTTACAGCGTACGACGCTGACTCCTGGCCGCGGCGGCAGTGCCGGAGCCCATGATTCATTGCCCCCGCGAGTCAGATCTCGCCACGACTTTTCGAAAATTTCTCTAGTGTGGACTTCATGAATCAGTCACCAGAATCCCTCAGCGACGGCGACGCCAAATGGGACGTGCTGGCCGGTCATCTTGAGGCGTTTATCAACGACTGGGAGGCAAACGGTTATGGACCCCGGCTGGCCGGCCATCTTCCGAAGGCGACCGGACCAGTGCGGCGTATGGTGTTGATTGAGCTGATCAAGGTCGATCTCGAATACCGACACAACAGCGACGGTCCAGTCCTTCAACTGGAAGACTATCTGGCGGAGTACCCCGATCTGGGGGAACCCGACGGCATGCCAGTCGAATTGATTCATGAGGAACACCATCTCCGCAGCCAGTCCTCCGTCGAATCCGTCGATGTCAGCGATTGGATTGCCCGCTTCCCGAACAAGGCTGACGAGATTCGTCGCAGATTTCTGCTGGATGAATCGAGTGACCAGTCCTTGACGGGCAGTCAGCTCAGTGCGGCGTATCAACCGGGTGACCACATCGGTGATTTCTATCTGATGTCAGCACTCGGAACCGGGGCCTTCGGCAGCGTCTTTCTGGCTCGGCAGGAATCGATGCAGCGCACGGTTGCTCTAAAGATTTCGAGCGACAAGGGGACAGAAGCGCAGACACTGGCTCAGCTGGATCACCCCAACATTGTCCGTGTGCATGATCAGGTCCGTCTTCCGGACGAGAATCTGCGATTGCTGTACATGCAGTTTGCCCCCGGCGGAACTCTGCAGGCCGTCGTGCAGGCATCACGGACGGCGGAAACAAAGAATGGCCAGCTCATCGCGCAGTGCATTGCCGACGCGCTGGAGCACACCGGCATGCTGTCGTCTCAGCACATTTCACTGAAGAGCGGCATGGCGGAAGATGCATGGTCAGAAGTCACCTGCCGGCTGGGGATGGAGCTGGCACAGGCACTGCACTACGCTCACGGGCAGGGAATTCTGCATCGTGATGTCAAACCCGCCAACGTGCTGCTGGAAGCCGACGGTTCCGCGAGACTGGCTGACTTCAACATCAGTTTCAGTTCGCAGGTGAATGGCGACGACGTCGCAGCATCATTCGGCGGGAGCCTGGCTTATATGTCGCCAGAGCAGCTGGAAGCCTGCGATCCGGCGAAACCGCTGCAGCCCGCCGATCTTGATGCACGCAGCGATGTGTTTTCGCTGGGAATTCTGCTGTGGGAACTGATGTACGGCGCAAGGCCCTTTGCGGACGAAACCGTGGCCGGCAGCTGGAGCGAGACTCTGCAGGGAATGACGGAATTGCGCAGAAAAGGCGTTGGTGAGCCACCCTCGCCGCCCGTCGGCGCTGCGGAAGAACTGCTGCTGTCAATTCTTCGACGATGTCTTGAGCCGGACCCGTCCAGCCGGTACCAGACGGCTAGTGAACTGGCACGAGAACTGGGCTTGTGTCTGCAACCTCGCGTCGCCCGGCTGGTGCGACAATCCACGACCGGGTGGCGATCAATCGGTTTGACGTGGCCGCTGGCAGCGTTTCTGTTCGCGGCGATCGCTCCGCATGGCTTCGCCGCATGGTTTAATCTTATCTACAACGAGGACCGAATCGTCCTGAAGTTAACGAGTGCCCATGAGGTCAGGTTCAGGCAGCTGGTGATTGTTATCAATGGAATTGCCTTTTTCATCGGCTTCGCCTGCTGTATCGGATACAGCCGTCCCGTGGTGCAGGCCATTCGTCGAATTCGGGAAGGTTGCACGGAGCCACATGGTGCGGCGCGACTGCGATCACTTCGCCTGCGCCGCTTTGTGACAACTCTGGGGATTACGGAATGGATCGTCGCCGGCATGGCCTATCCGGTCGCTTTGCACTTGATCGTGGGTGGGTTGAATCCAATCTCGCAGGTGCATTTCTTCGGGTCGCTCCTCATCTGTGGACTGCTGGCTGCCGCTTATCCTTTTTTCCTGACGGCAACTCTGACGATTCGATCCTGGATTCCAGCGTTACTGCGGCATGACTGGCTCAACGCGGACGACGTCGCCCGGTTGCAGCGGCTGTCGAACCAGTCGGCGTGGTCACTCTATCTGGCAGGTGGTGTGCCGGCAGTCGGAATCATGATCCTGCTCACGACGCAGGAAGCGACCGATGATCCACACAGCGACTTCCCGTTGAGGGTGCTCAGTGCATTGGGGGCCGTCGGATTTGCGTTTGTCCTGAGTCTGTCCAGATCACTGCACAACGACATCGAGGCGTTGCGCGATACCTATCGACTGCTCGGCGATGTCGATCGCGTTCCGTAGAGTTGTTCTATCGCTCGAGTGTCGGTCCGAATCACAAGCACCTTACCCGAATGATTCACGTAGGCCGGACCGCAGGTCGCGAGCGTTGCCGGAACGGCGCAAACTCATCGAATGACGAACCGCAGAGTGCGCGCATGAATCCTGCCAACGTGGCGACCGAAGTTCCGGCACAGCAAGAGTTTGCTGGGTCCTGCCTGCATTCGGAATGAATAATCCGGGTTATTGGGCGCGGCCAATCCCGCGCCGATGACCGTGGCTGAAACGGTTCACGCAAAAAAGCCACCCGCATGAGAGCATGCGGGTGGCTTTCAGAATTCGCTTTGTCAGGAACAGCTTAGCTTCGGCTGAAGTTGATGGCAGGAGCGTTGTTACCGGCAACTTTGAAACTGAAGGTGTTCGCATTGGTGTAGGTCATGCTTCCGCCCAGCTTCTGGTCGTCATTGCCGCGAATCAGCGTCAGTGAGTCTTTGCCAACCGTATACCGACCGGAGAACCTGCTTGCGGTTCCATTCTTACTGGTAGCGATCCAGCTGAAGTTTCCGTCATTCTGCAGTGATAGACGGATGCTTGCTCCATCGGCGATTGGCGCCGTCCAGCTGCCGACGTAGGTCGGGGCCGATTTTCGAGGGGGTGCTGCCTGCGGAGGAGCGAATCCACCAAGAGCTTCCAAAGCTGACATCTGTGGACCGGCGGGCGGCTGTTGAGGCGGCTGACTACTCTGGTAGCCAGGACCAGACGGGTAACCACCATTGGCAGGGGGCGGGGCCGAGTAACTCGGTCCAGGTCCGTAGCCACCACCGTAGGATGGTGGGGCCGAGTAGCTTGGTGAGTACCCGCCGCCATAGTAGCCCCCGCCGGATCTGCGGCACGCCTGGGCATCTTGAGTAACGGCCAGTGTTCCCAGAGTGATGACAGTCGCCAGCAGTGTGGTGCGTGAAATGTTCATGAGAGTGTTCCTTTGTCAGTATTCAAAGAGTTGAGTTTTTTGTTGGGTACACATAACACAGCGAGAACCAGGCGGCCCTGTTACAGGGTTCCGGAGATTTTTGGTCCGGATTTCCTGTTTGTTTTCGCTCGCGCAGCAGAAAACACTGACATTTGGACACAGACGTCCAACAGATTGCCGCCGGAGTGTCGTGAGAACGGCAGCGAGGCGGTGTCGGGGGTCCCCGAAACGGCTGGAAAACCGTCGATTCAGGACACGCGGCCCAGTTCAGCGATCGCTCGACCGTTCGTCAGGATGGGGACGGGGCGGCCCGAGAAATTGACGATCGACGTGTTTTCGTAATCGATTCCCAGGTGCCGATAGATCGTTGCCAGGAAATCCTGGGGGCTGACGCGGCGTTCGATGGCGTCTTCGCCCACTCGGTCGGTGGCCCCAATCACCTGCCCCGTGCGGATCCCGCCGCCGGCAAACAACATGGTGTTCGCCCGAGGCCAGTGGTCTCGACCCGGCTGAATGGTCCCTTTGGCACCGCTGGCCACTCCGCCGCCGCTGCTGGCCACGTATGAGATTCGCGGGGTTCTGCCAAACTCTCCCGTCACGACCACGAGCACACGTTTTGCGAGGCCTCGGTCATACACGTCGTTGATCAGGGTCGACACGGCCTGGTCAAAGAAAGGGGCCCGATAGCTGATCGCATCAAACACATGATGATTCACAGCATGGTCGTCCCAGTTGGCAACTCGACCACATAACGGCCCGTCGAATTCAGTGGCCACCACATCGACGCCTGCCTCCACCAGACGGCGTGCCATCAGACACTGCTGTCCCCACTGATGGCGTCCGTAGTGATCGCGCATGCTGTCCGGTTCCCGGGACAGGTCAAACGCTTCGCGGGCTTCCGGACTGGTGAGCAGATTCAGTGCCTGTGAATCGAAACGATCAACCGCTTCCATGACTCCCGACTGGTCCAGATCACGCCGCAGGTGATCCAGCCGAGCGCTCAATTGGCTGCGCTGCAGCAGCCGATTGGCCTGCTGACTGTTGTTCATGCCGATGTTGGGGACTTGAAAGTCCGGGTGAGCCGGATCACCGGTGACTCGAAACGGTTCCCAGGCGGGCCCCAGATAACTGGACCCGGCAATCACAAAACTGTCGTATCGATCAACCGGGTTGACTGCCACATAACCTGGAATCAGTCGGCCTGAGTTGTGGCGCTGCCAGCTGGCAATTGACATCCAGTCCGGAAGGACTGGTTGAGGCTTGTCGGCTCGATCGGGATCTCCACTTAAAACGCGCAGAGACCCGGCCGGATGGCCACCGGCGTCATGAGCCACAGAACGCAACAGCGAGTATTGATGTGAACACTGCGCCAGCCTCGGCAGCAATTCGGTCAGTTGCATGCCGGGAACACGAGTATGAATGGGCAGGAACGGTCCGCGGTATTCGGAGGGTGCATCCGGTTTCGGGTCAAACGTATCCAGATGACTGCAGCCGCCGCGCAGCCAGACCAGAATGACGGCTGTTTTTTCCGACGGATTAGTGGCGTCGTCAGCGGCCGCCGCTCTCAGCCGATTCACTGTTGCCAGGCTCATTCCCGTGAAACCGGTCAACCCAGCACGCAACACCTCGCGCCGCGACCGACCGGTTGTCGTGCAGACTGGAGAGTTGGTCATCGGATACTCACCGCAAAAATGACGTGTAGAAATGGTCCGGAATGACGAAACGGACGCCCGGTCGAAATCGGCAGCTCACTTCCGCAGCCTTTTTGGCTGCTTCGAAGGCCCCGAAGGAACCCGGATCCCTTCAGCCGAAGGATTTGCGCCGAATCCTCCCGTGGCTGGTCCAGCGAACAATGGGTGCTCTCATATCGTACACGGGGTTGGCACTGTGATGGAATCTTTGGCTGAGAATGTCGCTGGCGTGTTGAAATGGAGCCGGTCAGACAGTTTCGGATGCCAGTCAGGCGGTTTGTTGCTCGGCTGCAACCAGCGTGTTTCTCAGCAGCATGGCGATGGTCATGGGGCCGACTCCACCGGGAACCGGCGTGATGGCCGACGCGGTTTGTGACGCTGACTCAAAATGCACGTCACCAACCAGCTGGTTGTCCACGCGATTGATACCCACGTCGATTACGACCGCGCCTGGCTTGATCATGTCCCCTGTGACGAATTCAGGAATACCGACGGCTGCGATGAGAATGTCTGCCTGGGATGTGATTGCGGCAATATCTGTCGTGCGGCTGTGACAGGTCGTGACCGTTGCATCAATTCCTCGCTGAATCAGCAGGGCTCCCATGGGTTTGCCCACGATGTCACTGCGTCCGATGATGACGGCGTGTGCCCCTGCGGTCTGAACATTTTCATGCTCCAGCATCTTCATGATTCCGTGAGGCGTACACGGCAGAAACCTCGGTCGGCCCTGCAGCATGAGTCCCACATTTTCCGGATGAAAACCATCGACATCTTTGGCTGGAACAATGCCGTCCAGCACTGATGTTGAGTCGAGCTGACTGGGCAGTGGCAGCTGCACCAGAATTCCGTGGACATCAGGGTCCTGATTGAGTTGTTGCACCAGATCCAACAGTTGCGACTGAGTGGTTTTCGCTGAGAGACGGTGCAGCGTGCTTTTCAGACCGCATTTTTTGCAGGCACGTTCCTTGTTTCTCACATACACCTGACTGGCAGGGTCATCTCCTACCAGAACCGCTGCCAGATGAGGAACAATTCCGGTGCGGCCCGAAAATTCAGCAGTGTCGCTGGCAATCGCAGCACGTTCTGCTGACGAGATTTGCTTTCCATCGATGAGTCGTGCGGGCATGATCCGTGTCCAGAATGATCGTTAACGCGAGTGTCCGTTACAAATGGTGCCGGGACGGTGTTCTCGTGATTTGGCGAGTGGAATACAATTCCATGCACAATTGATCGGACTGAAACACGTGAAAACGGGTCAAGGCCTGTCCGGCTGCCCCTTGAGAGGCGGGAAAAACCAAGTGTCACTGGAAAAAGCGGACGTCGTCGTGATACGGCTGGCGGACTTCAGCGAATCCAGCCGAGTGGTGACTCTGTTCAGCAAAGAATTCGGAAAGTTCTCGGCTCTTGCGAAGGGCGCCAAGAGACTCAAAGGACCGTTTGATGCTGCTATTGACCTGCTTTCCAGGTGTCGCATAGTCTTTATTCGCAAGTCATCGGGCAGCCTGGATCTCCTTACGGAAGCCCGGCTGATATCTCGTTTTACGCCGCCAGGCACGGACATTGCGTCCCTCTATGGCGGCTACTACGTGGCTGATTTGCTCAACGGTATGACCGAAGAATACGATCCTGCGCCAGAGATCTTCGATCTGGCAACGGACACTCTGGAAAAACTTTCGACGACAGCACAGGACTCCCTCACATCGGTTGTCCAGTTTGAAATAGGAATCCTTCGATTTTCAGGCATGCTGGGCAGTCTGACGGAATGCAACACATGCGGCACTCCCGTCACTCAGCCTGGCAAGTCATCCCACAAATTCGCTCACTGGGTCAGCCAGGGAGGTCTCCTGTGCGCTGACTGTCGGCGCCCGGAGTACGCGGACCGTTCTATTTCGGCCGGATCCGTCGCAGCGCTCCGCCAATTGAGTTCTGATGACTCTCAATTGTCCGGGCGGGTGCGACTTACGAAACAACAGCTCATTGAGTGTCATCATTTCGCGGTTTCGGCCATCACCAGCATTCTGGGACGTCGCCCGGCGACGCTCCGTTACCTGGACGTTGGCTAGAGCGTATTCCTTTTGTCGTAGCCGGTTCTGGCTCGTGGGAGTGCAGGATTCCCAGCTTTTTCACACTCCTCGCGGCCACAAGTCAGCGTCACACGCTGTAACACTCCGATTGTCCAGCGGACACAACTAACAGAACGGTACAGAGCATGAAGCCTGTCTGCCGAATGGAATCGGCTGCCGAAAGGCTCCCGTGGAGGCTGTGTGCTCATGCGCCTGATTTGTCTTCACGGATGATGGTCGCCGCTGCCTGCATCTGCAGCATGGCATTCGCCGGTTGCCAATCGACGGCTGGAGAAAAGTCGGGCGGTTGGTTGTCGTCTGCCACCGCGCCAGCAGTCAATGCCGCCAGAAACTTCTGGAATGGCAGCGGGGATGACCTGACGCGCGATGCTCTGGCTTACGGCAATAAGTTCAGCGCGGAAGGTCGCAGGGAAGTTGAAGCGACCAGAAAGCTTTTTGACAACGGTGAATATGAACTTGCCATCAAACGCTACAAAAAGGCGGCGGAGAATTACGAAGGCACATCGGCAGGCGAAGAAGCTCAATTCCGTCTTGCAGAATGCTGGTTCGCATTGCAACGCTACCCCAAAGCTCAGGATGGTTACGACCAGTTATTCGCTGACTATCCGTCAACACGTTTCGTCCAGCCAGCGACGAAGCGGCTGTATCAAATCGCTCAAAACTGGCTCGACCTTGCCGATCCCGCGCACCGCAGCCGAATTCGCACCGTGAGTGCCGTGGAAGTGGCGTATGAAGCTCCGAAAGACGCGCCACCGCCCCCCAGCGCTCCGTCACTCAAGTATCGCGTGCTGCCCAACTTTGGAGACAAGACCCGACCGGTCTTTGATACCCAGGGCCGAGCGCTCAAAGCACTCAAGAGTATCTGGCTGAATGACCCGACCGGACCGCTGGCGGACGATGCCCTGATGGCGACGGCTTCGTACTACCTGCGGAAACAGGACTACGTGGAGGCGGACCGCTACTTCAATATTCTGCGCGACGAATACTCCGACAGTCCCCATACGAAGGACGCTTTCCTGCTGGGTTCACATGTCAGGCTCATGTCGTACCAGGGCCCGTCCTACGACGGGACAGCGCTGGAAGGTGCGGACGAGTTAACAGCTCAGTCGCTGAATTTGTTCCCGGACTCCCAGGAACGTCCTCAGCTGCGCAAAGATCTGCAAAAGATTCACCTGCTCAAGGCACAGCGGGTCTGGCATCGGGTTCTATACTACGAGAAGAAGGGGAGTGACCGGGCCGTTGGACTGACCTGTGTTCAGTTGATGAACGAGTTTCCGAATACCAAATTCGCTGACATGGCCCGGGACCGACTGGCAACACTCGATCGCAATGAACTCAAAGTACTGCCTGGATTTGACAGAGTTCTTGAGTCACTTCCCAGCCGCCCGCCACCCAGGGAGAAACCACGTGCCGCGAGGCTCGGCCGAAAAGTGAAATCGGTGAGCGCGACCGCGGAAGAATCGAGCGGACGAGGCGACAATTGATGAGTCTCTGCCCTGCAATGAATAAGGCACCGAAAACGCGGGTTGCTCTGACGTTGCTGCTGGCAGTCTCGGTGAGTGGATGTGGGTACACGTTGGGGCCGCAACGAGTGCGCGGGGTGCGCACAGTCCATGTCCCGGTGTTTCAAATGGATTCGTTTCGACGAGACCTGGACCGCCTGCTGACGGAAGCTGTTCACAGTGAGATCCGTACACGCACCGCCTATCGTCTTGAAGATGAACACACGGCAGACACGATTTTGAAGGGACGCATCGTCGATTATCGCAAGGATGTGCTCAGTGAAACGCGGTTTGATGATGCACGCGAGTTGCAGCTGAGTTTGGGAGTTCAGATCTCCTGGGTCGATCGACGCAGCGGACGAGTGCTGCAGGAACGCGTCTTTCCGATTGGCCAGGATCTGGCACAGCGTGCTGCCGACGTGAGTTTTGCTCCTGAGCTGGGTCACTCCATGGCGACCGCACAGCAAAAAGCAGCCGAGCGGATGGCGGCGCAGGTCGTGGATATGATGGAAGTTCCGTGGTAGTGGATTGTCAGGAACAAAGATGAGGATGCGCCCGTAGCTGGAGTCGCAAGACTTCAGGGAACTACCAGGCGTTGCGAATCCGGCGACCCTAAACTTGAGGTTTGACAGACCAGTCGTGATCTGGCCGGCGGACTGCTGAGATTCTCGCTGGGATGCCTGTCATCACGTTCCGGCTTTCTCAGTTTGTTTCCGGCAGCCGCAGCACAATGCCGATCCCCACGAGCGACAACGTGACGACCCCCAATGCAGGCCAAAGCGATGTGCCCGTCAGATACAGCGATACTCCCACTGTCAGCACGACAACGAGCACGGCTTTGACTTTGATGTCCTTGCGCACGCCTCGATGAACCTGCCAATCGGTCAGAATCGGACCGAAAAAGCGAGACCGTAACAGGACCGCGTTGAGTTTCGGGGACGACCTCACCAGAAAATAACTGGTCAACAGCAGAAACGGTGTCGTTGGCAGAATTGGCAGGACGGCACCCAGTGCTCCCAGCAGAAAACAAATGCCGGCTGCTGTTAGCATACAGGTGCGCCGGAGTTTTCCGATCGACGTCGATGTCCGGCCATTTGGTTGCGCCGCCAGTGGATGGTCTGGTCCTTCCGCTGGCGGATGCTCTTCTTTTTCATCCATGTCGAATTGCAGCATTCCTGTCCGTAGCTCCCGATTCGGTGTCCGGCCTTCACATTACTGCAACGACTGCCACGAGCCGAGCCCGCCTGTCTTTCAGATATTTGGATTCGGAAAAGATCTCGGAAACTGTGAATCCCTGTTGGCATTGATGACGGTGGTCGGCACATTTTTTGAAACACGTCATAAAGAAGCGCCAACAGGCCACGTGCCAAACCAAAGCCGTCCGCCGGCGAGATGGTTGTTGAGCCTGCTCTGGCAGCGCGGCTCGATGACACTGTCCGAAGTTCGCGAGGCAATGAATCGGTCAGTCGGCTACGCCACCGTGCAAACGCGATTGAATCGACTTGTCGACAATCGCCTGGCTGCGAAAAGAAAAGAGTCAAGGACCACATCACCGCATCCTACCTTGCCGCGGCGTCAACAACCGGCCCCAGGCAGGAATTAACCTCACCGGCCAAATCCAGGGGAGTCCTTCCATCGCGAAACAGGTCATTCCAATAGCAATGTTGCTCAAAACACTCGCTTTTCAAATCGGCCTCGGTGCCCGACGCGCCTCGGTTTCTCAGACCGAACAGAACACGCGGAAAACGCTTAAAACACTGGGTTTTCGTCGCGCACCTGTGTTCAGAAATGCATTATTTGATCGCTCTGGAGGCGTCGCGACGCCCGGTCATGAGTGCTGGACAGTTGGGTTCCGGACCGCGTTACTACCGTCCTTGTTTAATCAGCAGTTGCTAACGCCTATTCGTCGCGACCACCAAGACGAATTGGTCGCCAACCGGGCTGAATGCCATACTGCGCACGGGCATGCTGTGACCCCTGAGTGCCAGCGTGGTGACTGTCATTTAGGTGATTCGATGGATTCCGCCGTCTTTTCGACCTCTGTTTCCTGGTCGCCGAACAGTTCATCCACTTTCTTCCAGAAACTGTTGTGCTTCTTTGTCTTTGATGAACACGTTGAGCGTCATCGCCTCATTCAGTCGTTCGCGAAAACTGTTGGCCTGTACCTGATTGCCAAGTTGAAAATGGCTCATTGCCAGAACTGCCAGGTCGATGGGATGCGGGCCGGGAAGATTCTGTTCATTAGGCAATTCTATCAACGACTCGGTACAAGCTTTAATTGCGGCCTGATACTTGCCGCTTCGGTAATGAGCGACACCCAAGGTATTGAGAAACATTCCTCTGGGGAATCGCTTGCACGCAGTGGCAAACTCAACCATCTCCAACTCTGAAATTGAGCCGAATGGTGACAGCACTCTACGCCAAATGTCTTCGTTGAGCCTCTCGGCGTTCTTGTAATCATTCGCAGTATCATCCGTTCGATGCCATAGAGCAGCAATATTTCGAACCCCGTATTGCGTATATGTTTGTTTCTTTACCAGAGCCCACCCTCGTTTTAGTTGCGAACGGTTCAACGCATCAAAATGCTCCACATCCGCAAAGTTCGAGATGAACATTGAGTCCCGTTTTGCGATCCATTTCGGTGAGAAGTCCGCGCCGCTCACTCCAAACTCGCTTGCTTCAAAATCGACGTTGATGAAGTCGAGCGCCCGCAGTTGACCAACCATGATTTCGATGTCTGTTTGGTAGAAGTTGGCACGGATTACAGGATCGGTGGGGTCGACATACTCTGGCAAGCTGGAGATCAAACTCTGAGTTTCAGCGTCATCGATTTGAATCTCAGTGGCATTCTCCTCGATGTAACGAATGAGCCAGATAATTCGGGCAATTCGAACCGGTCGAATGTATCCGATTGGCTTTCTCAATGCTGCGAGATACGCATCCAACGCCCCTTGTTTGTTACGCTCCTTCTGTAGCATGTCGCCGATGTACCATTGTTCTTCAGCTGTCGGTCCGCTCGTGAACTCCGCGATTTTTAAACCGACTTGGCGGTGTGATTCTGCGATCTGACGTGCAGCTCGCCGTTCCGCTGTCCACGATCGGGAATCCCACAACCGAACATCACCACCGCTGCCAACAATTCGCGTGCCATCCGGGCTGAAACTCGCGCTCTGCACAAATGATGGACTTACCTCGAGCATCAGCGTCTCGTTACCAGTTGCAGCGTCCCACAACCTCACTGTCTGGTCCCGCCCGCCACTGACGACCCTGTTGCCATCCGGGCTGAAACGTGCACTGGTCACTTCATCAGTGTGTCCCCTGAGTATGAGCAGCTCCGCACCGGTCTTCGCATCCCACAACCTCACTGTCTTGTCACCACTGCCGCTGACGATCTTTGTGCCATCAGCACTGAAACTCACGCTGGTGAAATCACTGTTGTATCCATGGAGGACGAGCAGCTCCTCACCTGTTTCCAAATCCCACAACCTTGCTGTCATGTCATAGCTGCTGCAGACGATCCGTTTCCTGTCTGGACTAAATGACACGATGTCCATCGGGCCGGTATGTCCTGCGAAGATGCGCGTGCTCGTCTCCAGCCCAGTTGCTGCATCCCAACACTTAATATCGATGCGACTTACACTGATGATCTGATTGCTATCGTTGCCGAAACTTACACCTTCCACAGTGTCGGTATGTCCTGTGAGTGTGAGCAACCTTTCACCAGTTTGCGCATCCCACAGCATTATAGCGACACC
>JBDOMX010000497.1:0-15346 GCA_039831615.1 Planctomycetaceae bacterium | reverse complement strand
ATGAAATTGGTCCCCGCAATGGGGTCGCCGCCGATGCCAACAGCCGTACTTTGGCCCATGCCAACTCGACCCAGTTGCCAGGCAGCTTCATAAGTCAGCGTGCCACTCTTGCTGATGATGCCAATGGGACCGGGCGTATGAATGTAGCCAGGCATGATCCCGATCTTGGCGACGCCCGGTGTAATGACGCCCGGGCAGTTGGGTCCGATAAGTCGCGCGGGCGAATCCTTCATCGCAGACCGCACGCGGATCATGTCCATCACCGGAATGCCTTCGGTGATGGCGACGATGAGTTGCATGCCTGCATCCGCGGCCTCCAGAATTGCATCGGCACAAAACGGGGGCGGGACAAAGACCATGGACGTGTTGGCGCCGGTCCTGTCGCGCGCTTCGTCGACCGAGTTGAAGACAGGAAATCCGTCGACGACCGAGTCACCTTTCCCGGGCGTGACCCCGCCCACAAAAACGTCAACGCCCGGCTGACATTCCTGAGCGTACTCACGGCATTTCTGGCTGTGAAACAGTCCGGATTTTCCCGTAATGCCCTGGCAGACGATTCGCGTTTCGTTCGTGACGAGGATACTCATGTCGAACAGTTCCTTCAGCTGATTGACGGTTCCGGCAACATCGATGGACCCGGAAGCGATTGGACGAGGACGTGCCGCGGGACCAGCGCGACAGTGTCAGGCGCTCAGCGACGCAACGACCTTTTGAGCCGCGTCGGTGAGATCTTCTGCAGAGATAATGTCACGGCCGCTGTCTTTGAGCATCTGCCTGGCTTTTTCGACGTTGGTCCCTTCCAGACGCACGACGAGTGGCACGGCGAAACCAACTTTCTCGTAAGCCTCCAGCAACGCCTCGACAATCACGTCACATCGCATGATGCCGCCAAAGATGTTGACCAGAACTGCCTTGACTGCATCGTCACTGAGAATAATCCGGAATGCTTCAGTGACCTGATCCACATCGGCTCCACCTCCCACGTCCAGGAAGTTGGCGGGCTCAGCGCCGTGCAGCTTAATCAGGTCCATGGTGCTCATGGCCAGTCCGGCGCCATTGACCAGACAGCCAATGCTGCCGTCCAGATTGACGTAGCTCAGCCCCGCTTTTCCCGCCTCCACCTCGGCCGGATCTTCTTCGCTGAGGTCACGCAGGTCCGCCAGCTGTTTGTGGCGAAACATAGCGTTGTCATCAAACGAGACTTTGGCATCGAGAGCAAGCAGCTGGTCGTCTTCGGTCAGCACGAGTGGATTGATTTCCGTCATGCTGCAGTCATTGTCGACAAAGAAGCGACACAGCAGTGGCAATAGTTTTTCCGCATTTCGGACGGCTTTGTTACTGAAGCCCAGCGCGTAGGCCAGCTTTCGAGCCTGATAGGGAAACAGCCCCTGAGCAACATCAAACGGTTCGGACAGAATCTTTTCAGGTGACTCTGCCGCCACCTTCTCGATTTCCATCCCCCCTTCCGAGGACATGATGAGGACCGGTCCGCCAAGGGCCCGGTCGACAACAATTCCGAGGTACAGCTCGCGGGCAATCTTCAGCCCCTGTTCGACAAAGAGCGTATTGACCTGCTTGCCTTCCTCCCCGGTCTGAATGGTAACCAGGGTGCTGCCGAGCATCCTCGCCGCATTCGCTCCGGCATCTTCAGCAGAGTGCACGAGCACCACGCCGGGCTGATCAGGATGTTCCCTGAACCGACCCTTCCCACGGCCACCCGCATGAATCTGAGATTTGACGACTGCAAGATCGCCGCCCAGTTCTCGGAAGGCGGTCGCCGCTTCGTCGGCCGTCCTGGCCACGATGCCCTGAGGAACCGCAATCCCAGCCTGTCGAAAGAGTGCCTTTGCCTGGTACTCATGAATCTTCATTCGGTTATTCCACGTCCAGCATGCATGATTTGATCTCGAGGAACCGCAGGCCGGACTATAGCTGTCCCCCCCACAGGCGTTCGAGCGTCAGCCGTCCGCAAACACCACATGAAACCGCAATCGGTGTTGTTTAGACGGCAAGTTCAACTTCCAGGAATCGCCGTCGGCCCTCGCCGTGTCGCATCGGCAGATGCAAGCAGGGTTTGGCCGCCAACGCTGTGGAGACGGCTTTCCAACGCGGATGGCTGATGAGGGCAATTCCTCAGGCCTGCGTGAATTCACTCGACAGTAAGGAAAACCCAGTGGGTGGTATCCCCGGGATCTGTCAGATCGTTGCATTTTCAAACCTCACAGCTCCACATGACCGTCAAGGTTTCCCGAATACGAAACATGAGGGTAGGGATTTTCAGGCCGGAAATCTGCCGACGGAATATCCTGCACAAGGGAACCTGATCCTGAGCCGGACTCTCCGCAAACGGATCGGGTCCGTCAAACTGCCGTTGTTTTCAGATGCGGACATCGTGCCGTTCCGAATGACAGGGCCATACCAAAAGGAGCGAAGCCGTGGTTTCTTATCGAATTGACGGAATAGCACCATCGCACACTCAGGCAATCAGCCGCACGGGATCTCAACCGCCACGCACGATCGCGGACTACATTGCCGAGACGCGAACGACGGCCGATGAATACCAGCATCCGGTGGCGGTCTTTGACCTGGAAGGTCAGCCCGTTTTTCGTAACTCTGCCCTTGCCGCACGACTTACTTCTGAACAGCAGTCGCCGTCGTCCGACCGGACCTGGCAGCTGGTGTATGCAACCCCCTGGCGCCTGGTGGCGGAATCGCTTGCCGCTCGCTCGGGCATCTCGACGGTCATCCCAATCCAGCAGCGGTCGTTCGTGATTCTGGGAAGTCTGCTGCGTCAAACGTCGGGAACTGTGTACGGGGTCATCGTGCACATTGCCGAAATCACAGGGTCTGCACGTGAAATGGTGCCGGTCAGCGCAAGAGCCGGTTCGACAGACACACGCTCAGCAGATGCCGGAGATGATGCCTACCGTTCGTGGATGCAGCGACGCGACGAAGCACGTTCCAGAATGCAGCGTCTGTCGCCTCGCGAAAACGAAGTGGTCGCACGGGTTTCGGCCGGCCTCCCAAATAAGAGCATCGCGCGTGAACTTGAGATCAGCGTGAAAACGATTGAAAAACATCGGGCCAACGCGGTTCGCAAACTGGGGATTCAGAGCACGCCGGAAATGGTCCGCATTGCGGTCCTGGCAGACATCGAGAAAGAAGCCACGGCACCGGTGCTCAAGCCGACTGCATCGCAGCTGCCAAAACCTGCGCATTCGGTTCAGCCAGCTTACGCTGCCGGACACAGCACGGCCGGCGGACACAGCACGGCCGGCGGACACAGCACGGCCGGCGGACACAGCACGGCTGCCGGACACAGCACGGCCGGCGGACACAGCACGGCCGACTAGAATCCCGGCAGGGGTGCGGTGATGATAGTTTGGTCTCGATCGGGACCAACCGATACCAATTGCACTGGTCGCTCCACGAGGTCTCTGATGGTGCAGATGTACTGTTGTGCATTCGGCGGCAATTGATCGAAATCCCGGACCCCCGTGATGTCCTCCGTCCAGCCTTCAACCTGCCGCAGCACCGGTTTTGCCGATCGCAGGTCATCCGGGCAGGATGGCAGATCGCGAGTGACCACACCATTGATCTCATAAGCCTCGCAAACCTGCAGGTCGCCCAGTCCGCTGAGCACGTCCAGGAGGGCCACGGCGATGGAATCGATCCCACTGATCCGGGCGCTGTATCGAGTTGCCACCGCATCAAACCAGCCGCAACGTCGGGGCCGGCCGGTCACAGTTCCAAACTCGTTTCCAGCAACACGGATTTGCTGCCCGAGGTCGTTGTCCAGTTCTGTGGGAAATGGTCCGCCGCCAACTCGCGTTGTATACGCTTTGGCGACACCAATCATCGTACCGATGGCGCGCTCAGGAATCCCGCTGCCGTTGTGAATACCACAGCCCGAGCTGTTGGATGAGGTCACATAGGGAAATGTGCCATGATCGACGTCCAGCAAACTCCCTTGCGCCCCCTCGAACAGCAAACGTTTGCCGTCGTCAAGTGCGTTCAGCAACCATGCCGTGGTATCCTGAACCATGGGACGAAGTCGATCCGCGCAGGCTGAGTATTCTTCGATAATCCGGTCTGCATCCAGTTGCTCGCCATCGGGATCAAGAGCATTCAGCAGGATTTGTTTAAAGGGAACGATCTCGCGGACCTTGTCCGCAAAGCGTTTTTTATTGACCAGGTCACCGATGCGAATGGCGTGAAAGCGTCCGGCCTTCTCCCGATAACACGTGCCAATTCCGCGCATGGTGGTTCCAATGGCCTTGCTGCCCCGATGTTTTTCGAAGGCGGCTTCTTCCAGCAGATGCCACGGACAGATGACATGGGCACGGTCGCTGATCATCAGGCGTTCCGCACAGTCCACGCCACCGGCGACAAGGCTGTCGAGTTCGGTCAGCAGGGCGATGGGATTGATGACCACGCCGGGGGCAATCACCGACTGAACATGACTCTGAAGCATCCCCGTGGGGAGCAGGCTGAGTTTATAGGTGTTGCCTCCAAATTTGACGGTGTGGCCGGCGTTGTTCCCGCCCTGGTAGCGGATCACAATGTCGTGTTTTTCCGTAAGGAGATCGACGACTTTGCCTTTGGCTTCGTCGCCCCATTGCAGACCGATGACGGATGTTGCCGGCACGATGTTGACTCACTGTATTCATGAAACACTCGACGGGCATGAAGCCAGCTCGAACGACGGCGGCCATCGTTCGAATCGTCCTGAATCCATCAGCCCAAAAGAAAACCGGACGTCATGTATCACGGACGCCCGGCTGGAACAGGCGGACATTGTACAGGACCTGCAGCGAATCCGAAGCAAGTGCTCCGTTTTTGCGATCGAGAACCCCGGCTTTTTTGAAATGCCGGCTTTGAAGTCTCACGCCTCAGTTTCCGCCTTGAATCCGACTAACGCGCCGCAGAACCTCTTTCACGGACTCCTGATCCGCGTGAATCCCAAATTCCAGCGTCATGTGGTGGCTGCCGCCCGCGGGAAGAACAGGAACTCGACCGGCCTCGCGTTCCACAGGTTTCGGATTGGGAAAATTGGTGCCCGGTTCAATCCCGGTCACATAGCCATCTGCGATCGCTCCCGTATTCTTCCATACCGTCAGATACGGCAACTCCGACACGGACCACGTGATGGAGGCGGCTCGATCGGCTGAGCTGTTATGAAGCACGGCGGTGGTACGTCCTGTTCCATCAGGCATGGGAGTGATCAGATCGACCTGTTCGACAAATCCGGTGGACGGTCCCGAGTAGGTGGCCCAGTTTGCCAATCCCTCGGCCGCTCGATCGTTGATAGGCTCGACGGATTCTGCGGCGACCACCAGTTTGGCCCCTTCTTCCAGAATGGGAGACCCATAGTTGGCGTGATACAGGATTTCAAATTCCTGATCCTGAGCGCCTGCATTGTGAATCATGTCCACCAGCTGAAAAGTGCTGGCTCCGGGAACCACAACCAATTCAGTATGCAGCTCCAGTTTCGGCCCAAACAGCAGCTTTTCATCGACCTGCCCACCGATATGAATGGCGTACGGTGCCTGACGATCCACGCGCACCATCACATCGCGGGCCGGAATGTTGGCGATGCGGCCATGCAGTGTGAGGTCCATGGTGGCTTCATCACCGACATTATTGATGAAACGGTCCGTCGTGGGACCGCCGTTGCTTTCAAGACCACAACGACACATGAATTCGTTGAAGCCGAACAACCAGCCAAGACCTCCACGGCTTTCCAGATTGACATATTGTGGATGGACGATTTCTTTGACAGGGCTGTCCCAGCGCAGTGCGACATCGCCCATCGTAACGTTCAGGATCCCCATGCCGCGGGTAGGGCACAGTGTAATCTCCATGGAACCGTTGTTGATGATGATGGTTTCCACACCCTCCTGCCGCCCACCTCGCAGGGTTCTCTTGCGAATACTCCAGTCATGCTCACAATCAGGAGTCACGGCTCGACTCTCAACTTCCCAAGTTGCCTCGCCGGCTGCAGAATCCATGCTGGTCAATACATGACGAAATGGTTCCTGCGCGGAAGTGGTTCCCAGGCAGCCGCCGGTGATCACAATCAGTGACGCAAAACGAATGACTGACATAAAGCACAGCTCCGTAAGGACAGGACGCGACGAACGATCGGACATGATCGTAGCGACGGCCGCACGGCTGTTCGAGTCAAACGCGACCGACAGAATTCACGGTTAAGACAGTCGACAGGCCATTTTGTACTTTTCCATCGACATGGGACATTCTCCACGATCATGCAGTTTCAGCTTCCCCGACGCCCCGCCGATGGGCATAAAGGAACGTTTGGTCGAATCGCCATCATTGCCGGCTCACCAGGCATGAGCGGTGCAGCGTGTCTCGCGGGTAAGGCGGCACTGCGTTCAGGCGCGGGATTGGTCACCGTCGCGGTACCGAAATCCATTCAGCCGATCGTGGCCACATTTGAACCGTCTTACATGACGGTCGCACTCTCCTGTGGCGACGACGGCCGGCTGACGACCGCTGTCGCCGCTGAAATCCTGGAGTTGCTGGCGAGCCAGGATGCCGTGGCCATCGGACCGGGCCTGGGTCAGGAACCGGCTTCGCGGGAACTCGTCCGGGCATTGATCAGTCGGGTGAACGTCCCGTTGATTCTGGACGCCGATGCCCTCAACGCTGTCGCGGCTGATGGGCTCTCGATGGTGCGAAACGCTCCCACAATTGTCACGCCACACCCGGGCGAGTTTTCCCGGCTGACAGGACGGTCGACAGACGAAATCCACTCCAACCGACAGAAACTGTCGGCTGAATATGCCGGGCAGACCGGCACCGTCGTGGTCCTTAAGGGAGCCGGGACCGTGGTGACAAATGGCGTTCAGACATGCGTGAATTCAACCGGAAACTCGGGGATGGCGACGGGAGGAGCGGGCGACGTGTTGACCGGCGTGATCACGGCTCTTTGCGGTCAGGGCATCGACGCGTATGAAGCAGCTGTCGCCGGAGTGTACGCGCACGGGCTGGCCGGTGATCTGTATGTGCAGGATCGATCGGCGCGTGGCATGATCGCGTCCGATCTTCTCGACTACCTGCCCAGCGCCTGGGCCCGACTGGAGACCGATCAGTAGGGTCCGCGGCTTTGCAGATGTCCGCGGATCGAAGCGAATAGCCTGCCGCCCCGTCATTCGCGTGGATTCGTGTCCGTTCGCGGTTCGCTTTTCCTGGTTCTCAGACCACGGCTTCGGAATTCAGCAAACCCGTGTTTCAGCAGTGCTGTTCGTTGGCAGCCACTGTCTTCCTGTCAAAACCGATGCTGGCAGCATCGGCAACGTGGTCGACTTCCTGTCAAAACCGACGCTGCCAGCGTCGACAGTCCCGTGTCCGGACGACCTTGCCTCCACGCCGCAACGGGAAGAATCCACTCAACCGGCGGCGATGAGTCAGTTCCCGTTTGACGCTCCCTGTGAAAAACGTGGATCAGCGTTGCACGGGACGTGCCGTGAAATTCACATGTTGATTGGACCTTGTAATGACCGGTGGGCCGGGCGAAACTGTGGTGGTCGGTTTTCTTCCTCATTCATCTTCGGTCCACGGTAAGCAGCAGCGAAATGTTCCGTAATCTCGGTGTGGTCATCGTTATTCTGGTTGGGACGGCGGACGGAGTCTCCGCCAGTGAAGACAGTGCCGTCACACCGGAGCAGTTGGCGTTCTTTGAAACGCACATCCGCCCGGTTCTCGTGGAACGGTGCTTCGATTGTCACAACGATGACAATGCAGAAAGCAATCTCAACCTTTCCAGCCGGATCGGCATGCTCAGAGGGGGAGATCTTGGCCCGGCAGTGCGTCCGGGAAAACCTGCGCAGAGCCTGTTCATCAGCGCGATCAAGCATGACGAATTCATCAAGATGCCGCCGAAAGAAAAGCTGTCGATACGGGATGTGGTCAACTTCACGCGATGGGTCGAAATGGGGGCACCCTGGCCGAATTCGAACCCTGCCGCTGCTGATTCTGAGCTGGACCAGTCAGCCGGCGCTGGGCCGCAGTTCACCGACGAGCAAACCAGCCATTGGGCGTTTCAGCCGGTCGCGGATCCTCAACCGCCGGACGTTGACTCGGACTGGCCGGTCTCAGCCATCGACCAGTTCATCTTCAAACGTCTCGCCGACGCGAATCTCACCCCGGCCGCTGCGGCGGACAGGCGGACACTGATTCGTCGAGCCACCTATGACCTCACCGGTTTGCCGCCAACTCCGCAGGAAACAGACTCGTTTCTCGCTGACAATGCGAAAGACGCTTTTGCCCGAGTGGTTGATCGTCTGCTGGATTCCCCTCGCTACGGCGAACACTGGGGACGCCACTGGCTGGATGTGGCGCGCTACGCTGATTCGAATGGTCTGGATGAAAATCTGTCGTACGCCAATGCCTTCCGCTACCGCGACTATGTGATTTCTGCCTTCAACTCAGACAAGCCGTGGGCAAGGTTTGTGCAGGAACAGATCGCCGGCGACCTGCTGCCAGAAGTCGAGGACGAGCGAGAAAACATGAATCGCTACATCGCGACCGGCTTCCTTGCCCTGGGTCCGAAGATGCTCGCTGAAGATGATCCCATGAAGATGCAGATGGACATTATCGACGAACAGATCAACACGCTCGGGCAAACGTTCATGGGTCTGACGATCGGATGTGCGCGGTGTCACGACCACAAATTTGATCCACTGCCAGCTCAGGACTACTACTCACTGGCCGGCATCCTGAAGAGCAGCAAGACGATGGAAAACCACAAGGTGGTGGCGGTGTGGTACGAACGCCAGCTGGCCTCCCAAGCGGTCCTCGATCGGCTGGAGGAAACAAATCGAAAACGTGCGGCCGCTCAGGAAAAGATTGATCAGTTGACGGCAGCTCAACGCGCAACGGTCGCTCAACAGTTGAAGGACCGACTCGGCGATTACCTGCTGGCGGCCCATGAACTGCAGCTGGCACATCAGCGGAAGATGCCTCGACGAACCGCCTGGGCAAAACAGGACCAGCCGTTCGAAGTGAAAAACGGGGTCGCGGTCATCGAGGCCGAGGCCTTTCATCGGGGAGATGTCGAAATCCAGACGTCTGGGTACGGCGCAGGCATTGGAGTGATTTTGAGTCGCAAGGCCGGCTTCATCGAATTCGACGTGGCAACGCATCAGCCCGGTACTTTCCAGCTGGAGCTGCGTTTTGCGGCGGTGGACAGTCGACCGCTACAGCTGTTTGTGAACGGCAGCCTCGTGGATGAGATGATTGCCGGGCAGACGACCGGCAGCTGGGATCCCGATGGTCAACGATGGTTTTCGGGAGGCCAAATCGACCTGCAACAGGGCACGAACACAATCCGGCTCTCCCGCGATGGAGTGTATCCACATCTCGATCGTCTCGCGCTGGTGTCAAACAGACCCGACAGTCGGCCGTCCGATGCCGACGCGCCGTACCTGTCAGAGATCGCGACTCGGTACGACGTCAATCTCGATCTGGTGGAAGTCTGGCGAAGTTTCCTGGAACAGATTCGATCCGGCGAGCTGACTCAGTATCCGCTGTTTGCCGCCTGGTTGAGTCTGGCAGACATGCCGCAGGCAGACCTTGCGGCGCAGGTGGTTGATCTGCCGGGTTTGCAGGGCGGTGGTCCACAGGATTCGCTGAGACTGGCCCTGATCGATGCCGAGCCGCAGTCCTTGCGCGACGTCGCCACCATTTATCAGACGTTTGTGGCTGATCCTGCGAGGTCACCACCTGAGGCGTGGTTTGCAGCTCCGTCGCCACTGTCAGGACCGGTCCGGCTGAGCGCGTCGTACCTGGCGGATGAAGCGCGGCAGCAACTGAAGGCGTTGTTTGAAGAACGATCGCGTCACGACGTGGCACAAGAAGAAGAAACGATCGATGTGGCCATGGGGGTCACCGAAGGCACTCCGGAAGACCTGCGAATTCATCTGCGCGGAAGCCATATTGTGCTGGGCGATGTGGCGCCTCGTCGATTTCCCCGGTTCATTGGCGGGTTGGATTCACCGGACGTCGATCCGAAGCAAAGTGGTCGATTGCAGCTCGCTCAATGGCTCACTCGACCGGATCATCCCTTGTCGGGGCGCGTGATCGTCAATCGGGTGTGGCACTGGCGATTCGGTCGCGGGCTGTCTCCGTCGGTCGATAATTTTGGTCTGCTGGGCCAGCCGCCGACTCATCCGGACCTGCTGGACTGGCTGACACAACGATTCGTCGAAAGCGGCGGTTCGCTCAAAACGCTGCATCGGATGATGATGCTCAGCCGCACTTATCAGATGAGCACACAGTTTGATGAGGCGTCAAGTGCGGCGGATCCTGACAATGAACTGCTGTGGCGTTTCCGCCGGCGTCGGCTGACGGCGGAAGAAATGCGGGATTCGATCATTGCCATGGGCACGGGACTGGATACCACAATGGGCGGGTCCCTGCTGAAGGTCGAGAACCGCAAATACGTGACTGGCACGGGCGGTGGTGGCATCACCGACGAATTCACCAATCATCGCCGTTCGGTGTTCTTACCGGTGGTTCGCAGTTCTGTCTACGATGTGCTGCAGGCATTCGATTTTCCCGATCCCGCAGTGGCGGCGGGAAAGCGGCAGACGTCGACGGTGGCACCTCAGGCTCTGATGCTGATGAACAGCGATTTGGCAGACGAACAGACGCTCGCCATGGCCACACGATTGCTCAATATCACCGATGATCGCCAAAAAGTGGCCGTCGCATTCGGGCAGGCGCTGAATCGTGAGCCGGACGAAGCAGAAGTCCTGCAGGCGCTTCGATTTGTCAATGAGGTGGACGATTCGCTGGGTGAGCACGAAAAAGCAGCGAAATTGAAGTCGTGGCAGAGTTACTGTCGAGTATTATTGTCATCGAACGAATTCGCATACGTTGAATAGATCTGGATATGAGACATTCATCCCACTGGAATTCCGGTACCGCTTTGACTCGCCGCGATCTGCTGAAACAGTCGAGCGTCGGTTTTGGCTCTCTGGCCCTGGCCAGTCTGCTGGCAGAAGAATCAAAGGCAGAGAATCGGCAGGACCTGAGCATCCAGGCACCTCATTTTGCCCCGAAAGCAAAACGAGTCATCTTTCTGTTTATGCACGGCGGCCCGTCTCAGGTCGACACATTCGACTACAAACCGCAGTTGATCAAGGACGACAACAAGCCGGTTCCATTTGCGAAGCCTCGTGTCGTCTCGGCTGAAACCTTCAATCTCCTGAAATCACCGTTTCGGTTTCGTCAGTACGGTGAAAGTGGCGCGTGGGTCAGCGATATCTTTCCGCACGTCGCAAAGCACGTCGACGAACTGACCATGGTGCATTCGATTCACGGATCGAATTCACGGCATGGCGCAGCATTGCTTGAAATGCACACTGGCAGTGACACATTCGTGCGGCCAAGTCTGGGCAGCTGGTTGAATTATGGTTTGGGGACAGAGAATCAGAACCTGCCAGGATACGTAACGATCTGTCCGTCTCTCACGCACGGCGGGTCAAACAACTGGACATCCGCATTCCTGCCGGCGGTTTATGCAGGCACTCCCATCGGCCACGCCAACATGGCTTCGAAGGACGCGAAGATCCCCTTCATTCAGGGGACAACGGCGGAGGACCGGCAGCGCATGGAACTGGATCTGCTGAATCAAATGAATCGTGAACGCCTGTCGCTCACCGGCCCCGATTCAGAACTGGAGAGTCGGATTCAGTCGTTTGAGCTGGCCTTTCGATTGCAGCGGGAAGCTCCTCTGGTGCAGGACATTTCCGATGAGTCGGACCATACCCTGAGCATGTACGGTGTCGACCAGGATGTGACGCGGGATTTCGGGCTGCAGTGTCTGATGGCTCGCCGCTTTGCAGAACGAGGCGTGCGATTCGTGCAGCTGTCCCACAGCTACAAATGGGATCAGCATGGCAACCTGACCAAAGGACATTCTGGCAATGGTCGCGAAGTGGACCAGCCGATCTCGGCGCTGTTGACGGATCTGCGCGAACGCGGTTTGCTGGAAGACACACTTGTCTGGTGGGGCGGAGAGTTCGGTCGCACGCCGGTATCGCAAAGTGGCCGCGATGGTCGCGATCACAACCCTCATGCCATGACCATGTGGTTCTGCGGTGGAGGGATGAAGCCCGGGATTCGGTACGGTGAAACCGACGAATACGGCTATTATGCCATCCAGGACAAGGTTCACTTCCATGACCTGCACGCCACCATCCTGCACCAACTGGGTCTGGACCACGAGCGACTCACTTATCGGTATGCCGGGCGGGATTTCAGGCTGACCGACGTGCACGGCGAGGTTGTCCACGATATCCTCGCGTGACGACAAGGCAGGAAAAGGGATTTCAGGCCGCACTGCCCGACTGGATTCCGTTCATCATAAGGCTCGGCATGTCTTCCACGTTTCGGCCCTTCCGGGAAACTCAGGGATGTCAGGTGGGCAGCTCTGACGATTCAGAGTGGGAAAGTCCCCCAGCTCTGGAGATCTCTCCCGTTGCCAATGTGTCCTGGAGCTCGCTGACGGCTCACCGAGATTCGCCTGTCGCTTCGTTGAATCATGAAGTACCAGTGGATACCATCACCCGCTCCACCTGCCGCCCGACAGGGATCATTCCGGCCGAGCTGTATGGGGTGGTCACGGCATCTACTGCCCCTCGGGGCATTTAAGTCCACTCGTAGTCGGGCTGAGCGGATTGATTAATGGCAAACGTTCCTGATCGTCAGGCTCGGTTAGTGACGGGTCGCGTCCCGGTCATGCGGGAGACGCGCTACGATCACACCAGTTCGGTCGTGATCGCCGCCGCACTGGTACTCATTGGCAGCGTGATCCTGCTGATCTCAATTTGGCTCAGCAATCTGCTGCCGCAGCAGCCGAACCGACAGATTGAGATCCTGCCGGCACGCAGCGATACGGATGACGGTCTGGAGGAGGAGCGATTACAGGTCGAGTCGCCGGAAGATCCATCAGAAGATCCATCATTGTCGAATGATCAGCAGGACACGCAGTTGGAGGAAGTCCTTGATCGGATGGTCAGTGCCACAGGTGCAGCAACTCAGCTCAAGCTCCCCACCGATTATCGAGACGCGTCTTCCAGCGGATCACTCGGCAGCGGGGTCGGGACGACTGGCAGTCCGCTGGGTGGAGGCGGCCGGGGTGAGGCCATTCCACCCGAGAAACGCTGGAGTGTGGAGTTCTCAGAACGTGGCAGCCTGAATCAATATGCTCAACAACTGGATTTTTTCGGCATCGAATTGGGCGTGGCGTTCAGGGATGGTCGCGTCATTTACGTGAGCAATCTGAGCAGTTCCATGATGGTCCGCCAGGATCGCATCGATTCGGGAGATTCACGCCTGTTCATGAGCTGGCAGGGGGGAGATCGGGTGCAGGCCGATCTTGAGTTGCTGAAAAAGGCCGGAGTCTCCGATGCTGCACATGGCCAGCCTTTGCATTTTTATCCCGCTGAAACAGAAGCGCTGCTGGCCAGGATTGAACAGGATTACGCTGGACGACCGGCCGCACAGATTCGACGCACCCAGTTCCGCGTGACCGGCGTCCCGGGCGCCTTTGAGTTCGTTGTCGTCGCTCAGAAGTATCGCTAGAACCAACTTTGGCACAGTCGCCGTACCGGATGCTGTCTACGATCGCTCAGGACAATCATTGATATGGAATTTCAGGTCCCACTGCCCGACCAGGCGGCTCTCATCGCCCAGATTAACATTGATCCAATTCTTAGCTCGCTCGGTTACGTGATCTACACGGCTTTGGCGATTTCTTTCGCCTATGGCGTGTACTCCATGATTGTCCTGATGCGCCGCGTGGCTCAAAAGTCGTTTCCCGGACGGGAATCGGCTGAGCAGTTTCTCGAGGACATCGGCGGACAGCTGGATTCGAATAACTTTGATGGTGCCATGGAGATTTGCGACTCTCCGGAGTTGTGGGCGCGTGCCGTCCCTCAGCTGGTGATTGTGGCGATTGAAAATCGCAACAAACCGGCCAGAAAGATCCATCAAGTGCTGAACGAATTCTACGAACGCGAAATTGTTTCGGAATTTGATACGCGGATGGCCTGGCTCAACACGATTGTGAAATCAGCACCAATGCTGGGACTGCTGGGAACCGTGGTCGGTATGATTGGAGCGTTCAAGGAGATTGCCGGGTCAACCCGACCCGAGCCATCGGATCTCGCGGACGACATCAGTTTCGCTCTGCTGACCACCGCGTGCGGTCTGTCGATTGCGATTCCGGTGGTGATTATGTCCAACTTCGCCAATGTCCGCATTTCCCGCCTTCAGAATTCCGTGGATGAAGTCCTGGGGATCGTGGTCGACGATTTGGAGGCCGCGCAGGTGCGCGGTGGCCTCAAGGACGTCCGCAGAGCAAAGTCGTAAATGACACTGGCATGGATGAAACGTCGGGATTTCCGGCTGGAGATTGTGGATGCTGAAAAATGCCACGGGAAAACTGATCGCTCGAAAAAAACGGACGGCTGAAACTGACCTCGACATCACACCCATGATCGATGTCACATTCCTGCTGCTGATCTTTTTCATGGTGACGTCGACCATGCAGACAACTCGCGACAAAGACATTCCACCGGCGATCTCGGGAGAGAACGCAAATGCCGGTGGTTTCCTGGATCTTTCAATTCTGTCTCCGAGCGCGGTTTCCGACGAGAGTCAACTGCTGCTGAGGCAGACTGAAGTGAGTCTCGATCAACTTGCCGCTGATCTGGAACAACAGGCTCTGGGACTACCACCGGGAGAAAAACTGGACATCATGATCTATTGCGAGCGTGATGTGCGGAATGGGTTTGTGGCCGAAGTCGAAGAAGTCATTAACGGAATCGACGGGGAAGTTGACTACAAATTTGCCGTCCGTGATCAGTAACGTCCAGATGTATGGAGTCGCGAGAAGCTGTCTGACTGTCAACGGTCATCAACGATCTGTGTCGTCCTTTCCTTCTGCTGTCCCATCTCGCTGAAAGTATGTTGCGTTGATGATGAATCTGGTTGGACAAACGTTTGGCGAGTACCGACTCGTGAAACACATCGGCAGCGGCGGGATGGCGGACGTCTACCTCGCGGAGCAGACGACGCTGGAACGTTCCGCAGCGGTTAAGGTTCTCAAGCCGTCGTTGATGAAGTCGTCCGGTGAGCGGATGGTTGCCAGGTTTCGGCAGGAAGCCATGACCGCCGCCGCACTCAACCATCCCAACATCGTGCAGGTCTATACCATCGGAGTGGAAGGAGAGTATCACTTCATTGCCCAGGAATATGTGCGCGGCAATGACCTGGCCTCCATCCTGAAGACTCAGGGGCCTCCGCGACTGCC
>JBDOMX010000934.1:0-3425 GCA_039831615.1 Planctomycetaceae bacterium | reverse complement strand
TGACCTGCCCCCGATAGTTGTACCACCCCGTGTGAGAGAATCTCAGTCAGGTGACCCGCCCCGGTTTTCTGTACCAATGGCTGTGAGAAAATCGAAAGGCTTCATCTGTCCTCAGTGACCTGGCTGCGATTCTCTCACTCCCTGGGGGCCAATAAAAGGGGAGCAGGTCACCGACACGAGTTCCATATTCGCCCGCATGTCGCCTGAGGGCGCGACACCGATGCCCGGCGTATCGGGAACGGAGTAGGCTCCGTTTTCACACTCCAGCACATTGCCGGTGAAGTGTCGAAACGGTTCGAGAATGGAATGCTGGAACTCGTGCGATGTGACGCTTCTCAAAGTGGCGCTGGCCTGCAGGCTGGCGGCCAGAAAGATGCCGGCTCCGATCGTGGCGTGCGGAATGATGTGCAGATGATGAGACTCCGCGTATCGGCAAATTCGCATGAACTGCGTGATTCCGGTGTGACCCATCTCCGGCTGAACGATGTGAGCCGCTCTGCGGTCGATGCGCAACCGGGCGTCATAAACGGTTCGCCATTCCTCGCCGACAGCGATTGTCTGCCCCGAGTTCTCCGCGACCCAACTCAGGCCCTCAATGTCCTCGGTGGGAAGCGGAGCTTCGAGAAACCACGGTCGATACGGAGCAAGCTGCCGCGCAAGATCGACCGCTTCGGTTTTGGAATACGTCCAATGAAGGTCAGACGCGATGCGGGCGTCCTCGCCAAGCCGTTCTCGCAGCGCTTCCAGTTCCCTGACGGGGCCTTGATCAGCCACTGGCATCGCAAACTTGAATGAGTCGAAACCGCGTTCCTGCCACGAAGCTGCCAGATCACATCGAGCGCCGAGTGTGTCTTCGGGAAGCCCGGATACATACGCCGGAATGGACTCGCGACATCTTCCTCCAAGCAATTGCGCGACGGATTCGCCGGTCTGCTTACCGGCAATGTCCCAGAGTGCGATATCGATTCCCGCGAGTGCATCGAGATAGAAACCGCCGGTGTAACCTCGGACTCGCATGAGGTCATAAAGTTCGTCATGTAGCGTCTCGCGATCCATCGGATCACGACCAATGACGAAGGCTGCAAGCAGATCGTGGATAATCTCTGCCGTCGCCTTTGGCGCGACCAAGCCGTATGTCTCACCCCAGCCTTCAACGCCATCCTCGGTTACCACACGAACGACGAGTGATCGATTCGCTCGCGGATAAACCGTGCGATTTCCGCGACGCACGAAGTAACCGCTCTCGTTGACGGTCTCCCCGTCGCGAAGACTGCCGAGATACGGTTTGTCCTGACGCAGATTGACGATGTAGACCTCGATGGTCGCAACGAGGTCAGGTGTCGGCGGTGAACTCATGGAAATAGGGCCTTAAGGTCTTCCAACATTGTGTCGATGTCCTGCCGAGTGAATGCGTCCAGTTCCGGCAGCGGGGCTCGCACATGCAGGCGATCCGTAATGCCACGCTGCTTGAGGACGTACTTCGTCAGTTGCATCCGATAGATCATCTGGCACGCGAGAAGCGGCAGGCTGTAGCGATACAGCTCCCGAGCCCGCTCGAAGTCTCCAGCCGTGTGAGCTTCGTAAATCGCGACGTGGAGATCAGTCAGTTCGACCGCCGGCAATGCACCAAGAGCACCGCGATTGAGTTCATCAATGATGTATCTGGCACCGCCCCCGCCAAGAACTCCTTTCAGTTGCGAAAGCCCTTTCGCCCGCAATGCCGTGATCACCGGCCCTGAGGGCAGTGTCTCTTCCTTCGTGTAAGTAATCGCCGGAGTGGCTTCGACAAGAGAGGCGATGGCATCCGCGGTGAGCCCTGCTCCGATTGGCGACGGAGCGTTCTGCAGAATGACCTCGACACCGGTCAGATCGGCGGTGATGCGAGCAAAGAACTCACGGTGAGCGTTCACGTCCTGACCGAGCCCCGACGGAGCCATAATCATCAGATGATTGATGCCGTGATCTTTCGCGTACTGCCCAGCAACGATGGCTTCTTCGCTGGTTGCGGCACTCGCCCCGCCGATGATGGGCACTCGTCCCCCAACTTCCTCGAAGACCACAGACATCAACTCGCTGCGTTCCTCGACGGAAAGAAAGTTGTATTCACTGGCGACGCCGGGAAAGACAACGCCGTGTGCTCCGGCGTCGAGAGCGAAGCGGACAACACTTCGCAGTGCGCCCGGATCAACTGTGTCGTCATCCTTAAACAGGGTCGGAATGACTGGGAAGATTCCTTTGAGCATGATTGTCCCGTCGTGAAATACGTCAGAGTTCCGATTTCCATGGTTTGCTATTGAATCCGCCTGGCGAGCAGAATGTTCCAAGGTGGGATGATGAGAGGCATCGTCGCTGACGCAAATCGGGCAGGTTGCTGCGCTGATCAGGTGAAAGCAACCAGTTGAAATGAGAGAATGTGGGTTGCCATCAACATGGACATCTAGGCATTTCGAGTTCGGCGTTTTTTTACCCTACGGAAAACGCCGTCTCAATCGGGCAATACAGCCTGGCTGAGCCGCCGTCGTGTCGTGATCCGGCGCGTGACCAGAGCGTTTGCGCTGCCGATGAGATCAGCTCCGTCCGCGACATGCACGCACGAAAAACTCAGCCCGTGATGGGGAATCTTCTTACACCCGACTCAAAGTTCCGGTGCACCCGGCGAACGCATCGGTCTCGACTCCCAGCCTCTGCAGGATGGTGACGAACAGCCGGGCCAGCGGAAGCTCTTCCGCTTCGATCTTGCCTCTCCAGCCAGCGTCCGTGACGATTCCAGCACCAGCCTGATTGTCTTCATTCCCTGTTCCGAATTTGAGATACCGGCCATTGTTGAAGCCCAGGTTCTTACCGCCGGCAGAGATGATGGGATAGTTCCGCGAGAGGTGGAAACTGCTGGAAGCGGAGCCATGCATTGCAAACGTGTTGTCCAGCATGGTGCCTTTGCCGTTCGGCTCTGGCGTCTCCTTCAGTCGCTGCGCGAAACGACCGAATTCTTCGGCTTGATAGCGGTTGTAGGTACCGAGATTTTTCCAGCCGTTGGGCTTCTTGACGGCATGCGTCAGGCCATGCGCACCACCCAGGCCAACGGCTTTGGACAACAGGTCGTGTGGACCTTCGCCATTTTCTCTTCCCAACTGAAACGTCGCCACACGCGTCGAATCACTCAGGAAGGAGAGATAGATCAATTCATACATCGTCTGGAAATAAAGTCGGGCTTCTTTGGGGTCGGCATCCAAATGCAGGTTGCGGGTATCCATCTCAGGAACGGGTGTATCAATCCACTTCTGAGCCTTCGCCAGCTTGACCTCTGTATCGCGCACTGCGTCCAGATATTGCTTGAGCGTTTCTTGATCGTGGCTGGAAAGTTGTCGTCCCAGCGATCGCGTGTTGTCGATCAGCAGATCCAGAGCACTCTGACTTCTGGCCAGTTT
>JBDOMX010000790.1:0-3425 GCA_039831615.1 Planctomycetaceae bacterium | reverse complement strand
ACGGACAGCATTTTCGCAACGGAGCGTCGATGTATTCTGCCGGATTCCTGCCGGCGGTTTATCAGGGAACGCCCATGCGCGTGGAGGGTGTGCCCATTCAGAATCTGAAACGTCAGCCCGACGTCAGCAGTCGGGAGCAAAGGATGCTGCTCGACCAGATCAATGCGTGGAATCAGCAGCACCTGGCCGGCCGGCCAGGCGACAGTCGACTGGAGGCTCGCATTGCAAATTACGAACTCGCGTATCGCATGCAGACCGCTGCTCCGGAACTCATCGATCTCTCCGGGGAAACGCAGACCACACGCGACCTGTACGGGATCGGCAATGGTTCAGCCGACCGATTTGGCAGGATGTGTCTGATGGCGCGGCGAATGGTGGAGCGAGGCGTGCGCTATGTGCAGCTGATCAGCGGCGGCTGGGATGCACACGGAGACTGCAGGGGCAATCACGAATCACAGGGCAGGAAAACAGACCAGCCGATTGCCGGACTGATTGAAGATCTGAGACAGCGCGGATTACTGGACAGTACTTTGCTGGTCTGGGTGGGTGAATTTGGGCGAACACCGATTCGTCAGGGCTCCAATGGCCGAGACCATCATCCGTACGGTTTCAGTGCGTGGGTGGCTGGTGGCGGTGTGCAGGGTGGTCAGGTGATCGGGGCCACAGATGACTTTGGATTTCATGCCGTTGAAGACAAGGTGCATGTGAACGACCTGCATGCGACCATCCTTGGCCTTCTGGGAATCAACCACGAAGAATTGACCTATCATTTTGAAGGACGATCACGACGGCTGACCGATGTCGGTGGCCGCAACAATCTTGCAAGCCGTCTGGTCCGCGGATAGATCTGCAGTGAGCATCAGGACGCTCCGGCAGATGCCTGCACACAGTCCATCAGTCCGATTGGCGTGAGGTTGACTGCCGCTGGATCGCGACGTGGTAGCCGCCTGAATTGCCGGTCCGAGCTCCGGCACTGTCGTTGATCTGCAACCACAGCCGGGCGGGGCGCGGAGTGGTCATCGTCACCCCGTGCCCCACGGCAATGCGCCGCGAAATCCATCCGCCCTCGGAATCGACCAGAATGGCAATTACTTCTCCCAGGGGGCGGCCCTGGTTGTATTCCAGTGTCACGCCGCCGGGTTCCGAGATCCACGGCGCCGTGGTTTCTTCAATGACGCTGCGTCCCGAGCACACGATCGTCACGGGGAGGTCTGCTGTCAGGTCCCACCCGGTATCCTGCCAGCTGCGGTCAGCCAAAAGTGTCAGCTCTGCATCTGCCGGCTCTGCGGATCCGCGGTGCTGCGGAAATGAACGACGGTGATCAAATCTTTCACACAACGATTCCGCGAACAGCAACCAGTCCACTGACAGCTTCTGTCCGAGCCGACTTGCCATGTCGTCCGCCTGCTGTTGGAACTCCTCGGCCCCACGGCAACGGCACAGACTTGTCCAGTCGTCTGCGTAATCCGGGTGATTGCAAAGCATCCAGCTTAATGCCCACCACCAGGCGTATCGCGTTTCGTCACTGGCAGGACCTCCAGTCGGGAACCGGACTTCATCAATTGTCGGAATCGTCTGCAGCGCAAAGTCAGTCGCAACCTGATCCACTCGCCGTCTGCGGATCTCCGAAATCCTGCCCCAACCTTCGAAGCCGTCGAACTGCCGCGGCAGCAGTCCAAACCGGGTCTCTCCGGCGGTTGTCGCGTGCGTCGCAAAGACCTCAGCCGCTCCCTCCATGAACCATCCCTCAGGGATGTCGCTCAAACCGGCGTCACAGGTCATGTAGACGTGCGCGAACTCATGCAGAAGCAGATGCCTGCGGTAGTAGTCGTCTGCCTGATCTCGCATCCAGAATCGATATCCAAGCTGCTGCCCATGCCGCATTTCGACGACCGGACCGGGCACCAGTCCCATCGTACGGAACAGTTCGAAATCGGACATCAGGCAGCCGATGGCCTGAAAGTCAGCACCAGATCTCGATGGACGCAGCCGTCCACAGGCACGCTCCAGGTAGGCAAAAAAAAGATCCGCCAGAACAGGCAGGTCACGAACGGTCTCGGGATCACGATCAGTCAGCAGGATCAGGCGGCGAGATTCGAGGACATGAATGCCGGCAGCAGCGAGACGCTGCGGATTCAGCTGTGGTTTGTCGCCGGAAATGCGGTACAGCGGATCAGGTTCGGTCGCGGGTTCCACCACGCTGGCGGAATCCGATTGTGCCTTCGATGCGATTTCCGTCGACGATGCGGTGCGGTTCGACAGTCCACCTGGCGTCGTCTCAACCGACACGGCATCCGTGTGCCTGTTGTCAGCATCGTCCTTCGACGTCGGCGCAGGACGCTCCGAACAACCGCCGCAGGTTGTCGTCAAAAGAACGACCAGACTCAGCAGATGTTCCTGACTCAATAACACCCTGGGTCGCACAGCGGAAATGAACATTACAGCGGCAGCCGGATTCTAAACACGGTTCCTGAGGAGTCTGATCGCACCAGTTCGATCGTCCCGCCCAGTTCCGTTTCGGCCAGCTGGCGACAAACGAACAATCCGAGACCGGTTCCGGTGCTCTTGGTCGTAAAATAGGCCTTGAACACTTCGTGCTGGACCGCCTGCGGAATCCCGTGCCCTTCGTCCGCAATTGTAATGGCGACCTGCTGCTCGTCCGCAAGGACGTCCGTCGTGACGGAGATCGTGGCCCCCTCTTCGGTCGCGTCCAGGGCATTGAGAACAAGGTTGAGCACCAACTGCACGAGCTGATCGTAGACTGTCCGCAACACAGGCATCCCAGGGCTGAACGACGTTTCAATCTTCTTGCCCTTCCAGCGCTTGTAATACTTGGCGATGTTCAATGCATCCAGGATCACGGCATGCACGTCGACACCCGTCACCTCCTGATTGGCGGGTCGGCTGAACCCCACCAGTTCCCGCAGGATCTTCTGGATACGTCGCAGCTGGGCATCCACCATGTGCAGACGGCCGGCGGTATAGTCGTCCTGGCTGCGACGATTGAGCATCTGTACGATGGAGCTGATTGATGCGAGGGGATTGCCAACTTCGTGAGCGATCCCCGCAGCCAGCAGCCCGAAGGCAGCCTGTTTCTCCTGCTGAATCATTTTGGCCTGCGATTCCTGCAGCGCCAGAGTGCGTTCGGAAATTCGAGATTCCAGGGTCGCCTGGTTGTTCAGCAGTTCGGCATTAAGAGTCTCCAGGCGTCTCCCGGCCGACTTCAGAAGTCCGGTGAGCGCATTGATGGCCCACGCAGCCCAGCCCAGGTACAGGACGGTGATGCCGAGCGTGATCCAGTTCTCACGAGTCATCGTCGTCGCGGTGAGTCCCAGCACACAGTAGCTCAGCGCGTGCATCCCAAATGTCGTCAATGTGAGCGACGGGGAATGGCGAATGGCACAGACGAGCAGGCTGAGCAGGTA
>JBDOMX010000807.1:0-15351 GCA_039831615.1 Planctomycetaceae bacterium | reverse complement strand
TATCTCATCGTTCCGCCCATGCGGCTGAATGATTTATTGTAGCGCAGATAATAGGCGGGATCGTCTTCGGGCGGCTCGCCCTGACTCCAGTCCCACGTCGATTCTGCCAGATCGCTCACGAGAATATAGTGACCGTCCATGTGTCCACCCTGCTGGATGGCAAGATTCTGCGACATGGACAGTGACTTCTCAAAGATCATGGGACTCATCACGGCAGATCCAATGGACAGATAGACACCACCATCCAGCCGGCTGATACTTTCTGCATACGTCAGAAAATCTCGCTGCGCGGTTCGCCCCAGTGCAGCACAATGGTTCATCGGATGATTGTAGATGATGTCGTGTCCAATCATCGGATGGCTGGTGAATGGCACGCCCTCGCGGAACGCTCCGGCCTGAATGCTGTATTGCTTCCACGGGTGCGGTATTTCCAGGCGTCCCGCGGTCAGGTCAAATGCCCTGATCATGCCGAGTAAATCCGCCGCAGCAGCAGCGCGAAACGGGTCGGACGAGACCTGGCTGCGAACGAGATCTTCCAGTTCTGCCGCGGACGGGATATCGAGGCCCTCGTTTTCGATCATGGCTCCGACAGATTCGCCGTAGCCTTTCCCTTCGAAGGCACCGACGTTGAGCGCCAGATTGATGTTGAACCCGGTTTCGTGCCAGTTTCCAAACTTTCCTTCGTCGACCATGGGTCCCACATGTTCGCAGCTCTGCCCCTGCCATGCGAATTCCCAGTCATGGATCACTCCGGCACCGTTGGTCGCCAGATGAGTGAACCAACCCTGCTCAACCAATCGCAGGAAGACAGGTCCCAGACCGTTCTTGATGGCGTGGGCTCCAAAGGCCACCACCACCGGTCGGTCCGCAGTGCGTGCATCCCGGATTCGCTGCACGGTGTCAGCGACCAGACGTTGAGCGGATTCTGAAAGTTCCGGAGCAGGTGCATCCGGCGAAACGTGATCGTGCTCGATCCGTTTCTTATTCTCCCTCGAGCTGAGCGGGTCCATGCGGACCTGAAATCGGTCGAGTTGGGGATAAGGCATGGGTCGATTCCTGTCAGACGTTCCACAACCATTCGATCAGTCGACCGGCGTCCTGGTAGTCGGGAACGACTGCGTGAGCCCCCGCCGCGATCAGCCGCTCACGTTTCCATTCATCGGGCCTGCCGCTGCGTGCCGTTTCGTCACTGGCGACAGCGATGGCCGTGCCGCCAACATCGCGGACGTTTTGAATCTCAACATATCCATCACCAAACCCCAGCAGCGTCGCTCCGTCGACCTGATTGTCGGCAAGAATGTTCTGAATCACCTGGGCTTTGGAGAATGCTTTGTAATCTTCCTGAGCCCCATAGACGTGCCGTCCGAAGTAGTCTCCCAGCTGCAGCAGTTCGACCTCTTCGCGAACGTACTGTTCGTCCGTTCCGCTGGCCAGATACATTTGAACGTCGTGGTCACGCAGCAAATTGAGCAATTCGAAGCTGCCGGGGACGACCATTTCTGTCGGAGGGACCTGACCGGTTCGCAGATGCTCGCGGCGCGACTCAATCTGTTCCATGAGCCGGTGATGGTAGTCGTCTTTATAGGCGAGGGGATCCAGCGGAGTCCCGCCGCGCTGCCTGATTTCTTCCGCCAGGCGAATCATCTGATAAATGGTTTGCTTACCCGTGAGTTCCATCACGAACTCCGAACAAATCCCGGACAACTGTTTGGGGGATTCATCAGTATTGGTTTCCGACAGGTACTCCACCATCATCGGCACCATGATCTCAGTCCACCCCTCACGCACCAGGCTCAGAGTGCCATCGAAGTCGAACAGCACGTGCCGCAGCGCGGCGGTCGGCTTGAATTCAGCGATCACTTCGATACTGCTGGAAGACAGGAACTGAGTGGACACGTCGGCAGTATTCACCTGTCGAAAATCGTGTTCGATCTGATTCGTCATGCGTTTGGCACTGGCTCAAGGAGTGGAAAGACTGGTTGAATAATGTCATCATCCCGGCTGCAAACCGCAGTCGGGGTGATGGATGACTCTGGATTTTTTGTACAGATGCGGGCGTTTGCAGCGGGGCGATCAAATGTTGGTGATGGTTTCGAATCCCAATTTACTCTGAACGGCTCGACTGAGCGTTTCCCGGACGACTTCGATAGGGATGCGATCGTAGATCTGCTGGAAGAAGCCTTCCACGATCATATGCATGGCTTCTTTCTGACCGATTCCGCGGCTTTGAGCGTAGAAGATCTGCTCTTCATCGACCCGCCCGGTTGTGGCTCCATGAGTGCACCGGACGTCGTCGGCTTCGATCTCCAGCCCGGGAATGCTGTCGCAGCGAGCATCTGAACTCAGCATCAATGCGTCACTGCGCTGGTAGCCGTCTGTCTGCTGGGCGGCTTCGTCGACTTTGATCATCCCGCGCCAGATGACTCGAGAGTGATCACGCAGGACTTCTTTGTAGAGCAGGTCGCTGTGCGTCCCCTGAGCCTGATGATGCTGCTGTGTGTAGTAAGAAATCTTTTGACCATCGACGGCAAACGTCGCTCCGTTGACCTCTGCTGTGGCCGCCCGCCCCTGCAGGTTCACGTCCTGATGAATGTGACTCAGCCTGCCACCCAGTCCGACAACCGTCCATTGCAGCGACCCGGCGCTCTGCACAATTCCAGTCTGGTGCGCAAAGTGCCAGGATTTCTGGTTCCAGTTCTGCAGCTGAACGTAGCGCAGATTGGCATTCCTGCCGACGATCAGTTCGACGCAGCCCACATGCAGTCCGCTGATGTCTTCATTTGCCGACGTCGTTTCTTCGAGCAGGGTGGCCCGCGCTTCGTCTTCGACAATGATCAGCGTGTGTCCGAATTCAGCCACTCCATCGCTGCTGTGAGCGATCAGACTGTGCAGAGGCAATTCAACGTCGACCCCCCGCGGGACGTACAACAGGGTTCCGCTGGTCCAGAATGCAGCGTGCCATGCGGCGAATCGATCCGCGTCCGGCCGGACAGCCTGCTTAAGAAAATACGGTTCGAGCAATTCACGGTGCTTGGTCAGCAGCTGCTGCAGGTCGCCGAACAACACGCCCTGCGCTGCCAGTTCATCAACCGAATCGGTGTGAGTCGTATGGCCATCGACGTGAACAATGCGGCCACCGTATTCCGTTTTGTCGGCGAGCAGCGTGGAAACAGAGGACGCATCGAGGGGCTTCGCGGCCGGTCGGAATTTACCGGCATTGAAGACGCGCAGGTCGACACGCTTGAATTCCTCGGGATCGAGCTCTGCTGAAAGCAACTCTTCGTATTGTGCATACGCGGCGCGACGGGCATCAGTGATCCATACCGCTTCGTCGCGCGAGGCGAGAAACTTTTCGAAGATCTCAGAATCGAATCCGGTACGCGAAATGTCAATCGTCATCGCAGACATGATTTCACAGCCAGTGTTGGCCGGGGCCAGCCAACGAAAATGAGGGAACGAGTGAACCGGGAGAACGACGTCAGCCGACTGAACCTTCCATTTGCAGTTCAATCAGACGGTTCATCTCAACGGCATATTCCATCGGCAACTCCTTGACGAGCGGCTCGATAAAACCGGTGACGATCATGGCACTGGCTTCCCCTTCTGTCAGTCCGCGACTCATCAGGTAGAACAGCTGCTCCTCCGCAATCTTGCTGACGCTGGCTTCGTGTTCAATCGCCACGTCCTGTTCTTCGACTTCGATGTACGGATACGTGTCGCTCTTACTGTCCGGATCCAGAATCAGAGCATCGCAGACCACGTTGCTGCGGCACTGAGTGGCACCGTCTTCGACTTTGACCAGGCCGCGATAGCTGCTGCGACCCCCGTCTTTACTGATACTCTTGCTGATGATGCGGCTGCTGGTGTTGGGAGCGCAGTGCACCATCTTGGCACCGGCGTCCTGGTGCTGACCCTTTCCGGCAAAAGCGATGGACAGTGTTTCGCCGCGAGCGCCGGGTTCCATGAGGTAGATCGCCGGGTACTTCATCGTCAGCTTGCTGCCGAGGTTTCCGTCGACCCATTCCATCAACGCATCCTGATACGCCATCGCTCGTTTGGTAACGAGGTTGTAGACGTTGCTCGACCAGTTCTGGATCGTCGTATAACGGAAACGGCCACCCTTTTTCACGACGATTTCGACGACCGCACTGTGCAGGCTGTCGCTGCTGTATGTGGGAGCCGTGCAGCCTTCCACGTAGTGCGCGGATGCTCCTTCGTCGACGATGATCAGTGTCCGCTCAAACTGCCCCATATTCTCGCTGTTGATGCGGAAGTAAGCCTGCAGCGGGAATTCGATGTTCACGCCGGGCGGCACATAGATGAATGACCCTCCGGACCAGACAGCACTGTTCAGGGCTGCAAACTTATTGTCTTCCGGCGGGATGATGGTGCTGAAGTATTCACGAAAGATCTCGGGGTGATCACGAAGCGCTGAGTCTGTGTCGGTGAACAGCACTCCCTGCTTTGCCAGATCTTCCTGCAGGCTGCCGTAGACGACTTCGGACTCATACTGAGCCTTCACGCCGGCCAGATATTTCTTTTCCGCTTCCGGAATTCCAAGTCGGTCGTACGTTTTGCGGATGTCGTCGGGAACGTCGTCCCAGCTTCGGCCCTGTTCTTTGGCTGCTTTCATGTAGTAGAAGATGTCGTTGAAATCGAGATCCGACATGTCGCCGCCCCAGGTCGGCATCGGGCGGGACTCGAAGATTTCCAGCGATCGCAGACGAAAGTCCCGCATCCATTCGGGTTCCTTCTTCATCTCCGAAATCTGCGTAACGATCTCAGCATCCAGGCCTTTGCGGCTCTTGAACTCGTAATTGTCCGTGGAGTCATGGAAGCCGAACTGGTAGTCGCCAATTTCGACTTCGGATCGGGCGGGGGCGTCGGTACTCATGATTGCTTCTTTATTTGGGATCTGCCCTCGCGGACCGTTGCAGGTCAATCAGACCGTACAGTGGATCCGGGAGCTGACTCGGTTTTGGGGCGACCTGAGAAATCAGACCGCCGCCGCTTCTTCAGCCATGGCGTTGTCAGCGGCAGCATCAGGATGTCGTTCACGAACGGTCGCGTAACCGTTCTCATGCAGGTCATGTGCCAGTGCCGCGTCGCCGATTTCGACAATCCGGCCTCCGAGCATGACATGCGTGAATTGAGGTGGGTTGAATTCCAGCAGCCGTTCGTGGTGCGTAATGATCAGCACGCCCATGTCGGGCCCCGAAAGTTTTGCCAGACCTTCGCTGACAACTCGCACGGCGTCGCTGTCGAGGCCGCTGTCGGTTTCGTCGAGGATTGCGAACTTCGGCTGCAGCATGGCCAACTGCAGGATTTCCATTCGTTTCTTTTCACCCCCGGAGAATCCGTCGTTCAGGTAGCGACGTGCGAACTCCGGATCCATGTTGAGTTCATCCATTCGAGCTCGAATTTCTTTCCGGTATTCCCGCATCGGGACCAGACCCTCACCTTCTTTGCGGTCCGGGTTGCGAACGTTGCTGACGGCGTGCCGAATAAAGTCGGCCACTTTCACACCTGGAATCACGACCGGATACTGAAATGCCAGAAACATCCCCATCCGCGCTCGCTCGTCGGCTTCCAATTCGGTGATGTTGACGCCGTCGATTTCAATGGAGCCGCCTGTGACGGCGTAGTTGGGATGACCGGCCAAAGCATAAGCGAGCGTGCTTTTTCCGGATCCGTTGGGCCCCATCAGGGCATGAATCTCACCCTGGCGAACTTCCATATTCACTCCACGCAGGATCGGCGTGTCGGCCACGGAGACGTGCAGGTCTGTGATCTTGAGCAGGCTGCCCATGATGTCTGTTGTTCCTTGATTTAAACCTGAAGTGACTGGGAGTGAACGGTGTCCGGCGATTCCGCTGACGGGACCTGCCGGCCATCGTCGGCGCGTACTGACAAACGCTGACAAAGTGCCGCTGGGCACGGCGTCAGATTGACGGCATCCACGTCACACGTTGAGTGCGGAGTAACCACTGTGGTGTGGGACCGGCAGTTGAGTTTCACCGCGTGTGACCTTGCGAGCCTTAATCTTGTCCTGAACTCGCATCAGACCTTCGAGCAAAGCTTCCGGGCGCGGTGGACAGCCGGGGACATACACGTCCACCGGAACCACCAGATCTACGCCCTTCACGACGTGATAACCATGCTTGAAGTAGGGACCTCCACCAACGGTGCAGGCTCCCATCGCGATGACATATTTCGGATCCGGCATCTGCTCGTAAAGTCGACGAACGCGGCTGGCCATTTTGAAGGTCACCGTGCCGGCAACGATCATCAGGTCCGCCTGTCGCGGTGTGGCGCGAAAAGCGCCCGCGCCGAAGCGGTCGATGTCGTATTTGCTGGCACCTGCGGCCATCATCTCAATGGCACAACATGCCAATCCGAATGTCATCGGCCAGATGCTGGACTGCTGTCCCCAGTTCATTGCCTGTTCGACACTCGTCGTGATGACATTTTCTTCGAATCGCCCTTCGATCCAGGTCATCGTCTTCTGGTCCTTAATCGCTGTTTATCTTAACGTCGTTGCTGCCTGCAGATGCGGGCACAGATGTCCGCAAACTCTATCAGGCACGTATGTTGATTCAATCGCGGCTGCAGCCTTCCAGGTTTTGAGGAACAGCCAGGCCCTTCACATTTCTTCATCTGCCGTTCAGCTTCTCACTTCAAACTCGCAGCAATGATGCCCGTCTCGACATCGGTTCACGAACTCCACGTTTGCTCCCAAAACCTGCTCCAAAACTTCTCGTTCGACCTCACAGATCGATTCGTCGACATCTGCAAGCATTGGGAACGGACAATTGGTTTCCCGCAGGATTGGTAACGCTGCGGTGTGATCTGATTCAATATTGAAGCCGCTGGATTTCATCTCGTCGGCCAGTTGATCAAGTCGCTCTTCCACGGTGCCGGACTTTGACAACTGCCGTCGAAAACGGTCGGCCAGTCGATCACGAATCCGCCCGAGCAGTGAAGCTCTGAGAGCTTCGTCCTCGACTTCCGCAATCACCTGCCAGAAAACAACCGCCAGTTCGCGGTAGTCTTCACCCAAAGCATGCAGCCCATTGGCGTTAATCTGGTAAATTTGGTGAGGTCGACCGCGACCCGATGACTGCAACTCTGTCGCGAGCAATCCCGCTGACTTGAGACGCTCAATTCTGGCTCGCACTGCCGTCCGCGTAATCTTCAGGACATCGCACAACGTCCGAATGTCCGCACCGCCAAGACGATGCAGGTGCTCCAGTAAGTCGCGATCTCGGGTATCGAGTCCGGTCATGGATCCTGTCTGAAATTCTGCTGGGGAGCTTCGGCCAGTACCTGGCCTGGACACAACGCGTCCTGATCAAGCGGCCTCCATTGAGTGGCCACCTCTGCTAATGCTAGCAATTATCGACATTTTGACAATTTAAACTGTCAAAAATGGCATAAATGAGACTGCATCTCAAAACCGGCGATCAACCGAGCTCAGCTGATCGAGTGGCGGACGCCTGCACGGCATTCATCAGTGTGGCACGAAGTCCGCCGCTTTCCAGCGCGTGAATTCCAGCGATGGTTGTTCCTCCAGGGCTGGTCACGGCATCCTTGAGCTGCCCTGGATGTTCTCCAGTCTCCAATACCATCCGGGCAGATCCCAGCAGGGTTTGGGCCGCCAGCCGAGTCGCCGTCGCACGGGGCAGTCCCATCCGCACACCCCCGTCACTCAAGGCCTCAATGATTTGGAATACATACGCGGGACCGCTGCCGGACAAGCCAGTAACAGCGTCCATCAGTTTCTCCGGGATTGTCTCGACGATTCCCACCGATTTCAGCAACGTGCCGATCATCTCGAGGTCGTCGGCCGTCGCGTGGGCTCCGGAGCTGATCCCGCTGGCACCGGCCCCGACGAGGCATGGTGTATTGGGCATGACTCGAATCACGCGCGTCTCATCCGGAAGCATGCCTTCGAGTTGTGACAGGCTGATTCCCGCCGCAATGGACACGACCAGCTGTTCCAGGCGAAGGCGTTTGACCAGGCAGGACAACGCCTGCGGGAGTGTCTGGGGCTTGACGGCCAGTATCAGGATGTCGGCCTGAAAAAGTTGCTCGTTTGGTTCATCCTGAACGACAACTCCTCCTCCGACGGAATCCTCAAACTCCGCACGGGCCTGAGCATACGGATCGACCGCCGTCAGATGTCCCGCAGATATCCCACCTTCGATGAATCCTCGTGCGAGCGCCGTAGCCATCCGCCCGGCCCCAAGAAACCCCACAGATACGGTACTAATGTTCATCACTGCTCCTGTTTTTGACGTCGACTCGTCCCATTGTTCCGAGATCTCTCCTGATTGATCCACGAATCACCTCGTCAAGCCAGGATTTTAAGAGAATTCGGCCGTTTGATTCGGTCAGATAGTGACAACAGGATGTCGTTTCCTCACGGATGCCCTCAGACCTGCAATCTGTGCTCCGGTGAATTCGGACGCTTCTGCAGCTGCGCACTAGTGTATCGTCAAGGGTAAAAGTTGGGGTGCCACTGGCTCTGCCAGTGCTTCCCAGGTGCCAACACCATTTGGACTTACACTGGCAAAGCCAGTGGCACACAACACAAAGATTAAGCTTTGACGACGCGCTAGTGGTCTGTCAGCATTGAATTATAGGGTAGCCGGATTCGCCAGAATTCGGACTGCTCGGTCGTTCCCTGAAATCTGGCGACTCCAGCTACGGGCAAACCCTAACCTTTGTTCCTGACATACCACTAGACGACGATTGAGGCGATCTGCTGAGCGATCGGTTTTTTGAGTTGTCAGGGCTTCCTGATTCACTCCCTGGCCGGCACAATGAGAATCACCCCTGATGTGACATTGATGAAGTTGACTTCCCGAGATCATGAACAATGAGGATGTCACAACCCACCAGCATGAAAACCAGCGTTTGGGTCAGCGCGGTCGTCAGCGCGGTCGTCATCGCGGCGATCGTAGCGACGGCCACCAATGATTCGCTCGGTCAGGACGCCGTTGCAGCTCCACAGACCACCGCAAGTGCTGCTCCGAACGACGCGAAGGAGCGGGCCGCGCGACGGGCTGCCAGAAGTGCTGAGGGTAAGAAACCGGATGGTGAGAACAAAAAGAGTGATGGCGAAGCAGCTGAAGGGAAGGAAAAAAAAGAAGGGGAAGAATCAAAACCAGACGGCCCCACAACGGTGAAGCGGGAAGCGGTTTCCGAACCGGCCAATCCCATCAATGAAGAAGTCAAGTGGGCAGATGACCGGGCGGTCCAATTCAGTTTCCACAATCAGCCATGGAAGAATGTGCTGCAATGGATCGCAGATTCATCGAAACTCTCACTGGACTGGCAGGAACTTCCCGGCGATGCGTTGAATCTGACCACGACACGAAGTTACGAACTGGATGAAGCGCGCGACCTGTTGAACCGCCATCTCCTGTCGCGCGGATACACGATGCTGCTGCATGGCGAGATTCTGTCGGTCGTGAAGCTGAGTGACCTGAAGTCATCGCTGGTCCCGCGTGTGACACCTGAACAGCTGGACGGGATGCAGGATCACACAATTGCGAAAGTGTCGTTCAACCTCGACTGGTTGATCGCGGAAGAAGCTGCCGAAGAACTCAAGCCAATGCTGACGGATGCCGGTCGCATCAGCAAACTCAGTCGCACCAACCGGCTGGAAGTCATTGACACGGCTGTCAGTCTTCGAGACATCTGGCATATTCTGAATGCCGAACAATCGGACGCCGGCCAGGAACAGCTCGTCAAGACATTTCTTTTGAAGCACCGACGGGCGAGTGACGTGATTGGCCTGCTGCGATCGCTGCTGGGCCTGGAAGACCCGTCGGCAGGCGGAGCCAGCAAGGGGATGGATCCGCGGATGATGCAGCAGGCCATGCAGCAAATGCAGCAGATGATGCAAAAAGCTCAACAAAATAAGGGCGGCACACCTGCGAAGAAGGAACAAAAGACCCGCATGGTTCTGAATCATCGCGAAAACATGATTCTGGTGCAGGCCGCTCCTGATCAAATGGCCATCATCGAAAAAGCGTTAGCGGAAATCGATGTGCCGGCGGCATCCGGCAATTCCATGCTGCAGAATATGAGTCGTCTCAAGATCTACCGGTTGGAAACCGTCAATCCTCAAACACTGGTGGATTTGCTGCAGGAGCTGGGCGATCTTGACCCGGGCACCACACTCAAGGTTGACAAGGACAAGAAGGCAATCGTGGCGTGGGCCGGGCTGGCGGACCAGCTCACCATCACCACCCTGGTGGAGCGGCTGGATTCAACCGGCCGAGAGTTCGACGTGATTCCTCTTCGGCGTCTGGATGCGGAATATGTTGCGGGCACCATCATGACACTGATGGGACCGAAAGAGAAAGAGGAAGACAATTCGCGCAGCCGCTACTTTGGTTATGGGTACGGCCAGCAGCAGGAAGAGGATGAATCGGACACCACGTTTCGCGTCGATGCGGATCTGCAGGACAACCGTTTGCTCGTCTATGCCAACCCGGTGGAGATGGACGAAATCCATCGACTGTTGCAAAAACTGGGAGAACTGCCGGATCCCGATGGAAACAACGATGGGTATCGCGTCTTTGAGCTGAATCCCAATGACGACGCCGAAGCGCTCAAGCGACAGCTGGAACAACTATGGCGGCGTGACAATAAACTGGAATTCAACCTGCCTGACAAAAAAGAGCCTGATCAGGAACCCGCCACAAAAGATGACACCGCGCTTCAATTGAACGAGTCAGGAAGTGCCGCGTTGGTGGGATTTGAAGATACGAACAGCTCACCTGCCGCCGCCGACACCTCATCTGAGGAAGATCCGGACGCGACGTCCGCGAACATTGCGGAGCGTTTCTTTCAGCAACAAGCTCGTCAGCAATCGCCGGAAAACGGCGAACGCCCGCCCGTTAAAATCTCCGTCTCCGAAGATGGCCGACTGATTGTGGCCTGTGACGACCCAACTGCTCTCGCGGAATTCGAAGAACTGATGCAGCACATCGCAAAGCCGGTGCAAAGCTTCAAGATCTTCACCATGAAATACTCGAGCCCGTATTGGGTGGCGATGACATTGGAAGAGTACTTTGAGATGGATGAGGATGAGGAGGACGGCGGATACCGAGGCTACTACTACTACAATTACGGCGCCGGCAGCAGACAAAAAAAGACGGACAAGCACAGCCTTTCAAAACGTCGTATTCCGCAATTCATCTATGACAATTACACCAGCACGATTCTGGTGAGAGACGCAGACTCCCGCCAGCTGCAGACCATTGAAGAACTCATCAAGATCTACGATGCCCCTTCGCCGGCGGACACTCGTACAATGCGAGTGACCGAGATCTTTGGACTCAAAAATGCCAAGGCAGAAATCGTGGCACAGGCAATCAAAGACGTATTTCGGGACTTGTTGAGTTCAAATGACAAGGCGTTGGAAAAGCCAGGGGGCCAGCAGAAGCAGGAATCCTCCAGAGGTTATTCTTACTTTGATGGTGGGACCGATGACGACGATGACGATCCGGTTAAGTTCAAAGGCCTGCTATCAATCGGGATCGATCGTGAAAGCAATACCCTGGTAATCTCTGCGCAAAAGCGACTGATGCCCACGGTCAACGCGATGGTGGACGAACTTGATAAGGCGGCGGAAAGATCGTCCGGTGTTCGTATTCTAGAGCTGGATCCGACTGTTGATCTGGGAATTCTCCAGGATCGGCTGAGTAAGATCCTGGGAACGGAACGCGGGAAAAATTCCCGACAAAACGGACAGAAGAATCCAAACGCGAAGGGCCAGCAGGTGCAGCCAGGACGGCCCGGACAGAATCGTGGAGGAGACGGTTAAGCTGTCGACTGCGGCATCGCCAGGTCAACAACACGCATGTCTTCGATTCGAGCGGGACCAGGACTCGGCTCGGAAAGCTGGTCGCCATCACACGGACTGAACCAACTCATTCGGGGCCCTGTGCCCGAGACAAACACAATGTTGCCTACTCGACGAGACATCCTGCAGACAGCCGGTCACGGATTCGCCGGACTTGCTGCTTCCGTGATGCTGTCGGAAGATTCCAGAGCCGCTGGTTCGGGAGGTGTTGTCGAAGTTCTGCACCATCCACCTCGCGCCCAGCGTGTGATTCAGCTGTTCATGGGGGGTGCCGCCAGCCACCTGGATCTTTGGGACCACAAGCCGTTCCTGGAAAAACACCACGGCGAACCGTCCGATTTCGGCGAACACATCGAAGCATTTCAGGATGGCCTGGGACCGTGGATGATGTCTCCCTTCCGCTTTGCGGCATACGGTGAATCCGGCAAGATGCTCAGCAAGGTTGTGGCGCCATTAGGAGACTGTGTTGACGACATGGCGTTCGTGCACAACGTTGTCGGCAAGACCGGCGTCCATAGCCAGGCAACGTACCTGCAGGCCACCGGTTTTCAGCGACCCGGATTTCCCGGCATGGGATCATGGATCAGTTATGGCCTGGGAACGATGAACGAGAATCTGCCGACGTTCGTGGTGCTGCCGGATCATCGAGGCTACGCCAGCAATGGTCCGAAAAACTGGGGATCCGCCTTTCTGCCGGCCAGCTGTCAGGGGACCGTCATTTTTCCGCAGCGAGCCAATCCGATCGCAGACCTGACTGCGGAATCGACCTTCGTGACGCCTCAAAGTGAATTGGATGGCCGACAGCTGTTGCGGTTATTGAATCGGCAGTACAACGAACAACGTCCTGGTGACTCGCGACTGGACGCTCGTCTGCGATCTTACGAACTTGCAGCGGCCATGCAGCTGAGTGCCCCCGAGGTGTTTGACCTGTCCGGAGAATCGGCAGCAACAATCAGGATGTACGGGCTGGACAGCGCGGGAACGACCTGGCCGTCAAAGATCAATACTCCTGAAGAAACGGAGTACTTTGGTCGCAAGTGCCTGATCGCTCGTCGTCTGCTGGAACGTGGTGTCCGCTTCATTCAGATCTGGTCGGGCAACGACAATAGTTTTCCCCGACGCAACTGGGACAGCCACGAAAACATCGAGCAGGATCATGGTCCACTGGCAGAAGGAATGGCAGTTGGCACCGCCGCACTGCTGAAAGATCTCAAACAACGCGGCTTGCTGGAAGATACAATCGTTCTGTGGACGACGGAGTTTGGACGGCTGCCGTCCAGCCAGGGTGGCATCGGTCGGGATCACAATCCGTTTGTGTTCACGAACTGGCTGTGCGGTGGTGGCGTTCGAGCCGGGATCACATATGGTCCGTCCGACGAGTGGGGCTACAAACCACTGGACCGCGACAATCCAACTCAGGTTTACGACATCCACGCCACAATTCTGCACCTGCTGGGGATCGATCATAAACGTCTGACCGTGCGCCATGACGGAATCGACCGACGGCTGACCGACGTACACGGTCACGTGATGACCGACTTACTCGCGTGACGCGGTTCTGTTGTCCAGGTGAGAGATGATGTCTGCGCGGCGACAGTATGACCTCTCGAATTGATGCCCGGGCTCCGACATGACCGACAAGACAACTCAGGATCTTTGCCCGCAGCAGCAGCCGGCCCCCCCTGCGACTCATCAGCCAATGCCGGCCGACAGCGCCGTTCCGCTCGCGCAGCCAGGCCAGCATCGCTTTCTGACAGGTTGCCTGTTTGTGGCAATCCTGTTCCTGAGCGGCCAGTGGTGCTGGCTCAGCCTCCAGCGACCGGAGCCACTTCCGTGGCATCATGGAGCGTCGTTTACCGAGTTCTTTCGTGTGGACATCAACGACGCGACCTGGGTCGAGTGGATCCAGCTGCAGGGAATTGGTGAGACAATGGCGCACCGAATCGTTGCCGATCGAAAGATCAATGGTCCCTTCCGTTCGATCGAGGACCTGTTGCGAGTGGAAGGGATCGGGCCCAAAACACTCAAACAGATCCACCCCTGGCTGACAATCAGTCATGTCCCGGTCGCAGATCGTCCGGTGGAGATGGGTGGCCAGGCGCACCAGCAGTCGGGTCCTCATTGACGACTGCTGAATGATCACGTACCACAACGTCCCTGAATCCAAAGGCCTGCGGGAAAGGTTGCTGCAGCGCTTCGTGAGACGCTCTATAATCAGCTCCGGTTCTTCCTCGGTCCCGTACAACATGGAATCTGTGAGTGCCTGATCGAAATCAACTCCCTCGCCTGGGGCCGATCTCAGTATGTGCCGCGATCTGCGGGTGCATCGCCGCCGGAGTCGTCGTGGAGGCTCAGGAAGACGCAGACTATCCACCCGGTTTGCTCGCCACCTATGAAGCCGGCGGCAGGACGATTGAACGCGTTGATGCTGATATCGCGTTCGACTGGGAATCTGCGGCAGCTGATCCCCGACTTTCTGACGGGCCCTTGACTGCGACATGGAAGGGCCAGCTGCTGGTTCGCGAGCCGGGACGCTACAAGATTCACGCTCATGTGGAGGGTGAAATCGAGATCAGCATTGATGGAGAACTGATCGTATCAGGCGGGCAGGACGAAGCCGGCTGGATTGTCAGCAACGATCTCGACATGACGTTTGGTGAACAGCCGATCCTGGTCACGTATCGGCGCAAATCAACCCATTCAGGACGTGTCGCGATTTATTGGTCGGCCGAGCATTTTCCGATCGAGCCCATCCCCGCGCACCTGTTGTTTCGCGATTCTCCCAGCCCGGAACTCAGAAAAATCGAACGCGGTCGACTGGCCTGGGAATCACACCGCTGCAATCGCTGCCATCGGCGTGCCAACGATCTTCCGGCTCCGGCAGCGCCATCGTTGACTGCCATTCGAGACAGCATCGATTCGGCATGGCTGGTTGACACGATTCGACGTCCTTCGGGGAATTCCGGACACGCCCGCATGCCGTCGTTCGGATTTTCAGATGACGCGGCACAGGCCGTCGCCGCATTTTTGCTTTCCAATGCTGACAAACCGATCATTGAACGCTCAAAGGAACCCGTGGATGCTGACAAAGAACGGGCAGCAGGCCGCGTGCTGCTGCACAGTGTCGGGTGCCTCGCCTGCCATTCGGTTGGAAAACTGGGAACCAGCGGGCCGTTTGGCGGCGGCGATCTGGGCGCAATTGGCCGCAAACGCACGGTTGACTGGCTCTCTGCCTGGCTTGAAGATCCCAAACGTCTGAACCCCGATCATCGCATGCCGACCGTTGGGTTGACTGCCACCGAACGACATCAGTTGGCCATGGCACTTTCCGAACTGCGCGGTGACAACGATTCTGAAGGGACGGACAGCGACTCCATACCAATCGATTCCGGGAACGTGACAGCGGTCGCACGGGGTGGCGAAATCGTCCGTCGATCACGTTGCGCCGCGTGCCACCGAATCAACAACAC
>JBDOMX010000332.1:466-3435 GCA_039831615.1 Planctomycetaceae bacterium | reverse complement strand
CGACAAGAACTGGGTCCTCTAAAAGGCGAAAATTCATTCGGGGAGATAGAGAAACACTGTTTTGGGCAACGGAGTAAACCACCCCGTTTTTATTCCGGCCGATTGCATTGCCCTTCCAACCCAACAGTTGCAAGTATTGAAGCAATGATACGCACCACGAGCCTCGAAGAACGCATCGTTGGAGCCGGTCGCGGCATTACCAATCTGTATTCGTGAGCCGTCCGCTTTTTGTTTGAAGCTTGCCTTCACGTGTTCCACCAACCGTTCATACTGGGCAACAGAAATTCTCACCGACTGTGAGCCGTTCCTTAGGGATTCGGCTTTGGTGCAATAGACGTGAATGCAACTACCTGAAGGCCAAAACACCGCTTTTGTCGCGGTCGAAACTCGAAGATCTGCCCAGGTCGGTGTTTCGAGAAAGAACGCCTTGTCGCCCCAGCCAATGGCAACGTGCGTGGCGTCGGTCGTGTCGCCAGAGAAGCAGTGAGCGGGAAAGAATTCACGCCAATTGATCGTCTCCGTATCGATCGGAAGAACAACGTCTGCATGAACTGGGCTGGAGACGAGGAGAACCTCGATGCCATCGGGAGTCGGTTTGAAATCCCTGTTGACTGGAATCAAACCGATCAGAACGATGACTACGTAGAGGGCAATGGTAAACAGAACAGCACGCACGATTCGTCTCAGAACGCTCGCGCATCTCTTGCGAAATGAATGCGAGGTTGGGCGATCTTGCGTCTGTTGCTTCATGGCTGCCAACGGGAAGAGTATCTGTCGCCGCCGTAACCAAAGCAGACGACTTTGAACTACCGAACGATTTTATTGCGCGAACCCACGAGGCGAAAGAAGGAAGGCGATCCCGCAGGGACGCTGCGGATGTTCTGTGTTGGCCACCAGCCTCATGGGCACCGTCATCTACGCGAAGCCAACCGCCAGCGCACGACGTTTTTTGGCTCGAATTCGATGATAAGGTCATCTTCGAATCAGGCACGAGTCGTTGCCCGTACGAACATGATCCGCAAGCGACTCTGATTATTCCCAATTTCTCTAAGACGGAACAAGAGCGGCCAACGGGGTTATAGACGAAGATCAGACAGGGCGAAGTGCTCAGGGCGTTGTAACCGGCAGTTACAACGCGGTAACGATCAAGATTCCCGCCCGGCAGCACCGGGTCAGGTTGAACGACTGGCTAGCCCGGATTCTCGTGTGAAAGTCGATATCACGACTTCTTCTTTTTCTTCTTTTCATTCTTTTCCTTTTCCTCTTCTTCGTCTGAGTATTGCGAATAGAGCTGCGCCGGGTCTCCGAATTGTGCATCTAATCCGTTAAAAGATTTCAGCAAGTCGCGTCGAGTCTCAGCCGCTACATGCAATCCCAAGGTGCCGAGTACGGATCGTAATTCGTCGTAGTCCTCGTCGGAAAACACACGAGAAAGTAGATACTCTGCCAAGTTGTGACCACGAAGATCAAACGTGCCTTCTGTGTCCAATTGAACTATCGGTGCATCGGCGATAGAGCGGTTTTCAGGGCCGAGCCAATACCCAACCAGCTCGCCGTCCTCAAGACATCCGACAAACGCGATGTGGTCGAACGTCCTCTGGAATGAGCGAGGGACAGACTGTGGTACTTGACCATTGTCTTTGCAGGCGCGTAAGAACTGATCGTCGAGCTTATCCACAAGCGTGAACGAAACAAAATCGTACCATGGCTCGGTGCGGTTGGCATTCCACAGGCGCTTAAGTTCATCAGACGGTTCCTGACCGTGCAAGCAATTCCGAGAAACTCGCTCCAAACTCATGGTTATGGCTCCACTTGGGGATGCTTCTAGTGGCCTAACGACGAAGCTAACCTGCCCAGTGCTGCCGGGTAGAGGAAACAGATTCTACCACAACCCCGCCCGGCAGCACCGACGGGGCAGGTTGAGCGCCTGGTTAGCTGCGATCTTTGGAATCCAGTCGATCAAGGTGAGTTCGAACACGTTCCGTGAGTTGGTCCCAGTTTTCTATGAGCCGAAGGTGCCGCTTTTGAAGTTCTTCTTGGGCAGCAAGAATGTCTGCTTCGCGTTGTGAAGTCGTTCGACGAATTCGTATTCCCGTGGCATCTGCATCGTCGCACGCTCGATTCTGTGTTCGCCAGGATTCAAGATGCAGCCGGCATCCATCTGACATGCCCGGACGCCGGCGATCGGTCCCACGGCGATTGTACGCCCGCTTGCCACCGATACTCGTTCCATGACGAACGTCGAGCGTTTGCCACAATGAACGCGCCGAACATGACACGCGAAGCGTTGCAGGCCCTCATGTGGCACCAGTCAGCCGACACGACCGATCGGTACATCAATATGGCAATGCAACTCAATCCCGCCATCGAGTCGCTTCACGTGCCAGCGTTTCTTCAGAGTGACTCCCAAACTGGCTGATTGTGTTATCGCTGGTCAATGAGAGGCAGCACTTGCGTAGCGGTCTCCTGCGACGAAAACACGTTGCTGGCGCCTGTGGAGTCCGCGTAAACGGTCGTTTGTTTTGGTGTCCGCGATTCGACGAGTTTCGCGAACAGAGTCGGACCGAAACGGGCTGCGTCTCTCGCTGGATGAGATTCAACGTCGATCAAACACAGATCAACTGGGCAAGCTGCGCGCGTAGGCCAGGATCTCAAAGAACGGAGTTTCCACAGAAAAGTTGGTCTCGCTACGTACGAACTGGGAAGCTGACAGGTAATGGTGGGTATTTACTTGTTCTTCTTTTCTTTTTTCAATCGACGTTTTTCCTTTGGACTAAGCTGGGCCTTCTTCTGTTGTTCTTTTTTGCCTTTATCTTTACTTCCCTTGTCACCCATGTCTGTTTCTCCGTGATCGAAAACGAATGTTGCGCTTAAGCTCTGTCAGGTCGGTTTGACATTTTCGGCACATGGTCCTTTCGGTCCACTTCCTTCGGTGTATGACACTCGTTGTCCTTCTTGGAGTTCCTCGT
>JBDOMX010000332.1:0-456 GCA_039831615.1 Planctomycetaceae bacterium | reverse complement strand
AGCTAACCCCATCGAGGCTTGACGAGTGAAAAAACAAGTCCTTGTCGCTCCCGGTGTCGATAAACCCGAAGCCCCTGTCCGTGAGTCGTTTGATGGTGCCTTCCGCCATTCGTCCAATTCCTCAAGAAGTGTCCTGTGCGGTTGGCCGGAAACATCATGTTCCGGCATGGTCCACTGTGAAAACGCCATTCTATCGGGCAGCCTGACTACATCACAACTCGCAGCAGGCGACGACACGGCCGATGCAAGGGCGGGTGGTTGAGTCTTCACGGTGTCTACTTTTTGAGCTTACAACCTTTCAGTGCCACTTGGAGTTTTGCAACCCCGCTATCGGTAACGTTTGTCCCGGAGAGCCTGAGCGTCTTACATTTCTTGAACGATTCTAGGTGTTCCAGCCCGGCGTTACTGATCTGTGTGTTGGAAAGGTCAAGAAAACCGAGGTTTGTGAGGCCGGTC
>JBDOMX010001104.1:0-3441 GCA_039831615.1 Planctomycetaceae bacterium | reverse complement strand
ATTTTCCATCGAGGTCGCGTGGCGTAAAATAAATTCTTCACACGCTGGGCCAAGCTGCTCGGGCGGCCAAACCAACACCAACCCCGTTTCATGACACGCACTAGTTAGCGGCAGGATCCTGCGAGGCTGCAGGCCCACTTCGTCTCACGCTGTCCCGGGTCCGATATAAGAGAGCGATCGACAGGGTTTCGGCGGGTGGATCGAAAAGATCAAAAGGCGTTTGGTCCGGACATTCCGGACGGTGTTCATCAACTCCTGCTGGCAGGGTTCTGCAACAGCGATTCCGGTTCGAGCACCGGAGATTTCATAAGACAGGCCTCTGAATTGATGTCGTAGTGACTTCAAGCCGCCCTTTCGGTCCGAAGACTTTTCGGTTGGATGTCTGCTGCCAAGACCGTACTCTGTGTTGATAAACATCTCCTGCAGGACACACTCCCACGATGATTCGCGACTCACGAATACTAACAATCGCTGCGTTACTGATCATCGCCACCGCGGTAACTTCACGTGCCCAGGAAGTGGACATACTGCTGCAGGGAGGCAGCGTCATTGACGGATCGGGAAACGCAGCTGTTGAAGCAGACGTCGCAATCAAAAACAAAAGGATTGAGCATGTAGGAAACTCAGACAGCCTCGATTCCGTTTGGACGATCGACTGCACCGGACTCATCATTTGCCCCGGATTCATAGATCTGCACAACCACTCTGACGAACAGGTTGTCAAGCCCGCAACACGCGCCGTCGTCAACTATGTCACTCAGGGCTGCACAACAATCGTCACCGGAAACTGCGGATCCGGACCAGTTGATACCGGCGACTACTATGACATCATTGACAAACACGGAGCAGGACCCAATGTCGCTCACCTGATTCCCCAGGGATCCCTGCGTGAACGAGTCGTGGGGTTGAGCAATACTGACGCGACGGACGAACAGCTGCGTGAGATGCTGAAAATCAGCGGCGAAGCCATGAAAGACGGTGCGTGGGGAATGTCAACCGGGTTGATCTACGTCCCCAGTTCCTACGCTTCCACGGAAGAACTTGTTGCGATTGCAAAGGTCGTTGCATCCCACGGCGGAATCTATGCCAGCCACATCCGTGGTGAAGGAACAACACTCCTCAAGTCGGTCGATGAGGCCCTGCACATTGGGCGAGCAGCTGAATTGCCGGTACACATCTCGCACTTTAAGTCGAGTGGTCGTGACGCATGGGGTCTGGTCCGCGAAGCTGCTCGCATGATTGACTCCGAACGAAAGGCCGGTCGAAACGTGACAGCAGATCAGTATCCTTACATCGCATCCAGTACTTCGTTGGGGGCAACATTGCTGCCAAGTTCGGTTCGCGCCGGAGGAAACAAGGAATTGATCAAACGTCTCGACGATGCCCGGACAGGACCGGAAATTCGTTCCCTGATCAATACCGGTATCATTCAACGTGACAACGGCAAGGCAGTGCGAATTGCTCGATACGGTCCCAACAAGAAATGGGTAGGTCTGAGCCTGGCCGACATCGCCACAAGTGAGAACAGACCCGTCGCCGAGATCGCAGAAGAAATCGTTCGTGGCGGAGGAGCAAGTGTTGTCAACTTCAGCATGGACGAAGCCGATGTACGTCACATCATGGCAATCGATTGGGTAGCGACGGCCTCAGACGGACGAGCATACCTGCCGGGGTCTGACCGTCCCCATCCTCGCAACTATGGCACGTTTCCTCGCAAACTCGCGTATTACTCGATTCTGGAAGAGGTGATCTCGCTGGAACAGGCAATTCGCAGCATGACCAGCCTGCCGGCAGAGATCCTGAGAATGACGGATCGGGGTCAGATCAAAGAAGGGCTCAGCGCAGACATTACAGTGTTCGCCCCAACGACACTACGTGACACCGCCACATTTGATCAACCGCATCAGTACGCGGAAGGCATCCGGCACGTGTTCGTCAACGGAACACCCGTCGTTCACAACGGACATGCGACGGGCGCACTTCCGGGAACATCGCTTCGATTTGCGGGTCCTGGTGACTAACGAACTCTGATCGCAACTAACTGCAACCCCGGCTGGACGTCCAATGAAAACTTTCAGGGAGCTGTCACAATACTTTCAGGACATCGGTGCGGATGACGTCAGGCACACGTCAAAGGGGTACCTTGCGCATGCCATTGGCGTGTACAACGACCTGAAGGAATGGGGCTGGAGTGAAGAACTCGCGAGGGTGGGACTGTTTCATTCGATCTACGGGACTCAGCTGTTCCAGGGGTTCACGTTGCCGGTGGAAAAACGCGACGAAATTCGCGAATTGATAGGCGAACAGGCAGAACTCATTTCCTATCTCAACTGCGCTATCGACCGACCACATTTCGACCAGGAGATTCTCAAGTCTGCCGACCCATATCAGGTTCTCGATCGCTTCACCGGCGAACTCATGGATGTCTCGGATGAAAACTTCACTTTCCTGTGCACGCTGCATCTTTGCGACTGGCTGGAACAGGTTGCACGTTCTGGTGCGTGGGACTATCGTCGGACCGCCCTTCGGAGGCTTGCTGCACGTGAAGGCGGGATCGGCAAACAACGTTACGACGCCGTCTTCGCCGACGCACCGGTCCAGCAGTGGTTTGACGAGTACGAATATCCGACTGATCTTCCCCGCACGTGAGCTGGTTGGCCCACGATCGACAACTCTACTGTAGCGAGATGGCGCGGTCGATGTCGACCGGAGTTTCATCGATGTGGCATGTATCCCGGGCAGACGAGTCTGCGTCGCGGCGGTGAATAATGTCCAACGCGGCCAGTCGGTATCCTTCGGCCATCGTTGGAAAATTGAAGACTGTACTCGTGAACGTATCGACGGACATGTTGTTCAGCAAAGCCATCTGGCCAAGATGCACCAGCTCTGTTGCGCCGTCGCCGGCGATCTGTACGCCGAGCAGCTTGTGGCCGTGGGCATCAGCCACTAATCGCAGAATGCCCGAAGACGACGCCATAATGTGCGCTCGCGCCAGTCGGCTAAAATCGACCGTACCCACCATCGCGCCTCCGTGTTCATTGATTGCCTGTTTTTCCGTCAGCCCAACTGTTGCCATCTCGGGGATGGTATAGATGCCTGCAGGAATCAGCTTTGACGAAGGATGCGGTGCGCCCGAGAAGGCATGACACATGGCTCGACGCCCCTGTTCCATGGAAGCCGAAGCAAGTGCTGGTGGACCAATTGTGTCTCCAACAGCGTAGACATGCGGAACGACCGACTGGCAAAATTCATTAACGGACAGCAGCCCACGTTCGGTGGCTTCAAGGCCGGCATTTTCGATGCTGAGGGATGCGCGGTTGGCGACCCGGCCCTGAGCAATCAGAGCCTTATCCGCGGTCAGTACTTCACCATCGTTGAGCAGGACTCGTGCTGAGCTGACTCCGTCCCATTCAATCGAATGAACGCTGCAGTCTCCACGGA
>JBDOMX010000621.1:0-3445 GCA_039831615.1 Planctomycetaceae bacterium | reverse complement strand
CGACACGGTCGTTAGCAACGCGGCGGAGTTCCTGGCTCAATTGCATCTGAAATCACCATACTTAAAAGTACTCCTGGAAGATCTTGTACACCCTGTTCGCCACGATGTGCTGTCCCTTGCGACTAATGCAACTCAGCGCGACACGGTTAATCGCGTGGCAGACCGTATTCTTGAGACGTTTGCTGATACGTTTCATGGGGCTGTTTGGGCGCATGGTGATTCGAAGGTCGCTAATTATATGTTTGATCCGAAGACTGGAGAACTCACCGGTGTGATCGACTGGGGAACTGGGTTTCAGCCCGAACTACCCGGTTACGATCTATCCTTTCTGGTGGTCAGTAGCGAGGCGAGTCGTACTCGAACGGGAGTGCCCGATCAGCTGTTGAAACAGTACCGTAGTGGCCCGCCGCAACAAGTTTGTGAGCATCTGACGTGGTTCGCTGCAAAAACTGATCTTCCACTGGACGACAGTCAGTATCGGGCGTTGATCGGGTACCAGTGGATGAAGCGGCTGGCTCCGTTAGCAACTGAGTACGAGACGATGCGTTTCAATCACCATTATATCGACAGGATGTTTGACGCGGTCGCCGAATGACATCGTTGAGCGTTCCAAGAATTACCGTTTTTGTTGTCGGATACAACAGCGAGAAATGGCTGGAGCGATGTCTTTCCACATTGCAGACGGCAAGCGCGTCAACTCTTCAGTTGTGCTTCGTCGATAATCACAACAATCCGACGTTAGATTCCCGGAACGTTTCGAAATTCGATGTGGAAATCGTGAAGACTCCTCGACCGATGGGATTCGCTGATGCGAATAACTTTGGCATCGGCCAGACGCGGTTTGAATCAGACCTGACGGTTTTTCTTAATCAAGATACGATCAGTAGCGACGGCTGGATCGATGCGTGTGCCGACTGCTTTGCGTCGGATTCGTCCCTCGGCATTCTTTCCCCGGGACTTCGAACGTACGACATGGATGACTGGGAACCGAATCTGCTCACGTGTCTGGCTGACAGCGGCAAGTCCACTGTTTCGGAAGCGTCAGAAGCGGGCGTCGTTGCCGTCAGGCAGGTAACGGCAGCTGCGATGATCGTGAGGACCGAAATCCTGGATCAGTTGGGGCCTTTTGACCCAATCTTCGGAAGTTACTATGAAGACTACGATCTGTGCCGACGCATTCGAAATGCGGGTCATACGATCGGTGTATGCTTAGGTGCCCGGGTCGGCCACTTCAGTGGTTCCGTGACCTCAACTCCCGAGCAATCGCGGCGCCGGATGCGATCTCTGATTCGAAATCGACTGATCCACAAAGTCAGGGAGAGCGGCGACAGACGGTTGAGAGTTCTGGCTGTTCACTTTGCCATGACACTGCCAAAGAACCTGATACGAGGATTGTTGCGGACGAAATCATCACAGCCACTCATCACAACTGTGGCAGCACACTGGGACTTATTAAAGATCGCCAGACGACTGGTCTCAAAACGACGCGACGAATCAGATTGGCGACAGTTCCTGCAGGATTGTGGTACGACCACGGAATCGAGGTCGTCGTGAGAATCCTGCACGTCAATGACCATCTGACGCCGAAGGGAGGAGTGGAAACTTATTTGCTTTCATTGATTCCCTGTCTCGAGCAGGATGGCTTCGAACAGGCGGTGGCATACGGCCAGGGAGACGCCGGACTCGTCAGGTCCCCGTTCGAAATTCCCGAACTATCGAGGCCCGGCTGGGGCGAACGTGACGGCGTGACGAGGAAGCTGGGCGCGGCCATTGATGCGTTCCGGCCAGATGTGATTCACCTGCACAATATCCACAATGCCGACGCCATCGAATATCTACTGGACCTCAAACCTGTGGTGATGACGGCGCACGACTTTCGTTATTTGTGTCCCGCATCGAATTTCTATTATCGCAAAACCGAATCTGTTTGCGGACGCAGTTGTGGGGTGGGTTGCTTCGGTGTGACACTGGCCAGCAAGTGCATGACGCTGCGGCCACGGTTCAGCTGGAAGTATTACCAGCGCGTCGTTCGCGTTCGCCGACGTTTCGGCGATTTTCGACAATTGATTGCTCCCGGTCACGATGCAGCCGATCGATTCATTCGTGATGGGTTTCCCCGGAACAGCGTCACCGTCCTGCCGTACTTCTGCCGGATCAAACCCCTGGAGAATCCGCGACCGGTACCAGAGCAACCGCTCATCCTGTACTTAGGGCGATTGAGCGGCAACAAGGGCTGGGAGTACTTCGTGCAGGCACTTGGAATGTTGCCAGGTCATGTAAACGGTATGATTATTGGGAATGTTGACGGTGCCGCGGAACGGCGACTGGTGCAGTCCGCTGAGATGCATGGTTGCCGGAATCGGTTGTCCTGGCGGAACTGGGCAACTCAGGAAGAAATCTCCAGGCAACTTCGTGCGACATCAGTAATGGTCTTTCCGTCGCTGTGGCCCGAAACACTGGGGATCGTCGGACTGGAAGCCATGGCACATGGAGTGCCCATTGTCGCATCAGATATTGGAGGTGTTCCTGAGTGGCTGCGTGATGGTCACAATGGATACAGAGTACCTCCACGAAATGCTCATGCGATTGCGGATCGAATTGGTCGGATTGTTCAGGATCCCATCGCCGCAGCGGCGCTCGGTGTCAACGGACTGGATTATCTCAATCAACGATTTCTTCCGGAGCAACACCTGTCGGTTCTGAAGAACATTTACACGGCGGCAGCATGACGGCTGGCGTCGAATCAGCGACAGGAGCGTCGTGCGTAGAACAGGCTGTGACCGTACGCGTCCTGATGTACATGTTTTTTTTCGGTGGTGGTATCGGGCGGTACACGCACGAAGTGGCGACTGAACTGAATCAACTGCCGGATATCGATCTTGAACTCGCATGCCTGCGTGAGTACCAGTTTCTGAAGGAAGCGGATTATCGCACGTGGCCGGAGCTGATGCGGATCGCCAGTCCGCTGCCACTCTGTCGTCGGGCACGATTCCTCGGGGCCCAGTTCGTTTCGCCGCGACGAGCGATTCGGCACGCGATTCAATCGAATGCAAATATTCTGCATTTGTCGAATATCAATCATCTTACGTTTCCACTTTGGCGACACTGGTTGCCCAGGACAAACACTCTGAAAGTCGTCGCGACAGCACATGACGTGCGACGCAGCAAGTCCATCCTGAATCGCAGTTGGGAAACGCACGCGTTGCGGAAGTTCTACGAATCGGCTGATGCGATATTCATTCACAGTTCGCAGCAGAAAGACGATCTGCTTGATTTTGCCAACGTTCGCGAGGACTCCGTACACTTAGTTCCTATGGGCACCATGTCGTACGCTCCGGCAACGGCGGACAAGGCTTCACTGCGGAAGCGGTTCACAATTCCTCGGTCGCGTGCTGTCGGGTTGTTCTTCGGGAATATTCGCGACGACAAAAACCTGGACGGGCTA
>JBDOMX010000138.1:0-3458 GCA_039831615.1 Planctomycetaceae bacterium | reverse complement strand
GTTGGCGGCCAGGGAAATCGGCCTGCAGACACGGTTCAGCTATCTTTCGCTGGGCAGCGGTGGCATTTCCGTGTCGGCCAATGGTGTGCTGATACGAGGCAGCATGCATCCGGCGAGGCTGTTTGAACAGTTATTCGTGGAAGGCCGACCGGATGAGAAGGCTCGTCAGATCGAACGTCTGCGCGAGGGGCAGAGCGTGCTGGATACGGTGCAGGATGCAGCCCTCCGAATGAAGCAGCGCGTCAGTGCCACGGATCGCAGAAAGGTAGACGAGTATTTTACGTCTGTTCGTGAGGCCGAGTTGCAGCTGGCAAAATCCGAGCAGTGGCAGCACAAACCGAAGCCGAAAGTCGATGCTGATCCGCCACAACGGATTCGCGACCGAGCGCGAATCATTCAGCAGTCGAAGCAGATTTACGACATCATGTTTCTTGCGCTGCAAACAGATTCCACAAGACTGATGACGTATTCCGTCGGAGGCTCCAGCTATGTGCCTGCTATTCCCGGCGTGTCGATGAATTACCACGATCTTTCGCACCACGGCCAGGACCCGGAGAAACTGAAACAACTGGCCATCGTGGAATCCGAGCAGGTCACACTCTTCGGCGACTTCCTGCGCCGTCTGAAGGAGACGACCGAAGGCGACTCCACACTTTTGAACAGAACCATGCTGCTATTCGGTTCGCATATGCACAGCGGAAATCACGACAACCGAAACCTGCCGATTATTTTCGCAGGCGGTGGATTCCGTCATGGGCAGCATCTTGCATTCGATTCAGACAACAACTATCCGCTGGCGAATCTTTACGTGACGATGCTGCAGCGACTTGGCCTGGATCTTGACAGCTTCGCCTCAGGCACGGGAACTCTGCCAGGACTCGAACCCGCTTAAGCCTCAAAGCCACGTGAAACCGCCGCGGGCGCGTCTAAGCAATCGATAAACGACCGTGGTTTAACGAAACAGAAGAAACTTTTCGTCACGGGTTGTCGCACCCGCTATTCCTTTGCCGTGACTTTCCACCGAATTCGGTGATCCGAGTGGCCGCCCCTTTAGGTCATAGAGCTGCCAGCCCAACTTGTTGTTGTTCTTCCACGCGACAAGAAGTGTCCCGTTTGCAGCCGTCAACACGACGATGCTTGTCCGCGTGCCGGTTTTTCCGGCTGTTTGGATCTCTGCGGGTTGGCGTAACACGCCTGCATCCGTGAGACGAGCGAAATGGATTTGTCCCTTTGTTGGCCACGCGGCGACGAATCCGTTTTCTTCGCGTGCGATCGTGTAGTAACTCATCGGACAGGCGTCGATTCTCCAAAGTGTCGTGCTGACGGGAGTCCGCGACGAGTGGTTGGTTTTTTGATCCCACAGCACCAGAAACATATCTCGATCGTTATTCGTTTCTTCGCGATACAAAATCGCCAGCCTTCCATCGGCTCCGTAAACTGCGCTGGTAGTGCAACAGTTGCACGGATCCACAGCCGGATTAATCTCAGCGGATCGCGAAAACGTTTCGCCGTGATCATCCGAAACGTTGGCGTAGAGATTATCCGCCAGCCAGCACGCGGTGACGCTTCCGGAATCGCCCACCGCCAGGGAAAAGCCTTCACTTGGTTTGCGATTGATGTTTCGCACAGGGGTGAACGCCGATTCGCCCGGATCGAGCCGCGCGTAGAAGAACCCCCACTCGTCCTGCGGGAGCTTCAGTTTCCACGCGTTCGTTCCCAGCGCCACATGAACACGTCCAGCGGGGCCAACAGCCATGTCCCAGACATCAAACTCCAGCCCCGGCTGTCGTGACTTTTGATCGACCACCGCGATGGGGGGACAAAAACTCTTTCCGTTGTCTTCTGACGCAACATAATGCGGGCCGTCTGAAGAATGGTAAAGCAAATGAATCGTTTTTTCCGAATCAGTCCTGGCCACAATCGGCTGACCACCGCCAGGAACGGCCATCGTTACCACGCTGGTTTCACTGAATGCGGCAGTCGCTGTCAGCCAAAGCAGGATACTCGCCGTTGCCAATGAGCGTGCAGCATAACCAGTTCTATGTTTCATGTGTTTCTGCCGAGAGTGATCTGTATATGAGAGATTACCAGCACCGAAACGCAGGCAATTGGATTTCGCGGAAGTCGAGATTCTCTTACTTGCGCTTCGTGCGCGCAAATTGACGGGTTCAGATCTGCTGCACGCCCAGGGTAAGCGAAGGTGTTCACTTGTGGTCGCACATCTGATGTACGGTACGACGATATCAACATTCGTATGTGGACTCTACATGAATCTTTTACCGGTGATCGAGAGTTGTTCGCTTTACGCATCAACGCCAAGCAGGCGGCAGGCTTCTTCGTAGCCGGCAGCCCGGAAACCATGTTTATCTTCACGGTTGTATGCATAGGAACTGGCGGTCACGCGTGCGAGACCCACGACCTGTCGCCAACGGAAGGCAGCACGTGTGGTGCGGTACTCTTCGCGGACGGTGTGGTAGTACTTTTCGCCGTGCAGCCGACCATCTTCGCTGACTGCATACTTCAGCATCAAATCAAACACGCGTTCAACAGCGTGTCCGTTGTCGCCGTAAATCCGGATCGCTGCAGCAGCGCGGCCCTGGTCGTTATGACGAATGGCGTCTTCAGCTTCCTGAAGAAGTCTCTTTGCATCCACAACTTTGACAAGTGCCATATGTTCGTCGGTCGGGTACGGTGGTGTTTGAAACGGAGATGACTGAATGCCGGCGTGGTACGCAGCAACAATCAGTCCCGACACGGCATGTTCCGGGCTGGCGACTCGAGCCATATTGCGCCACGCATTTGTTGCGTCTGACGAATGGACGCCTGCGGAATCTCCATGAGTGCGCCCGCTTCCACCCTGACGAAGCACATATAGGTTCGACGCCAATGAAATTGCTTCGCCCACAACTTCCGGATCGATGCCTTCGGCGAGTGCTGCGGCGACACCTTCCGCAGCTTCTTCGCGAGAACCGAAGTAGACGGTCTGGCTCAGTTGATCCACCGCCACGTCGCCTGGATCTCGATTGCCGAGCTTTATTCCGTTCAGTTTATACTGATCAAGCAGCTTTGGAATGATCGCTCGAATCGGCGATTCCGGCCGATTCGAGTCGATGCGATTTTTTTCATGATTTGCACAAAACCGCACGCACTGTCGCAGCAGCGAGTAAGAAAACTCTTTGCCCAAAAGTCCGACCAGCCCGTATGTGCGATGAGCAAACACAAACCGGTGAACGTTGAGGTCATCCTGCATCGCGGGTTGCAGGGCGTTGAAGGCTTCGAGCGGTGAGTCGCCTACGGTCGCGAGCAGCTTCTCTCCAAGAGGGACATCAACATTGCGGCACGCCTTTCGAATCATCTCGCCGAGATTTCCGTCCGCAACATGTTCGACAGCCTCCAAAGTATCCAGAGCATCCAGCGTCGTTTTCGATGCCGATACCGCTTTTGGCGGAAATCGGGAT
>JBDOMX010000578.1:2533-3458 GCA_039831615.1 Planctomycetaceae bacterium | reverse complement strand
GAAAAAGTTCCCAAAGAGTCCGACATTCCACACAGGAATACAGCAGTCACCAAACTTGATTAATCTGCACAGAACCAGAAATGCGGATTGGATCGCCGTCGCAACCGAAGTATGAAAGAGGGGCAGCCGGGGCCTACCTTCAGGGTGGTCTCGCCGGCGATCATTTCGGATGGCGGGAAGCAAGCAGGTCGGAAAGAAAACGATTGGATTCGTCCGCTGACAATTCAGAATCTCCCTCCATCGAGTGGGAGTCACGTGAAGCGGCCTACCAGCAGGTACTTGGTCGCGGAAGCATCAGCTGGGTGTCGTCTCGGCCGTTTATCCGAGTGCTTGGAGCAGGTGGCCAGGGGACGGTCATGCTGGCCGAACGCCGCGGAGCCGGTCAGTTCAGCCTGCCAGTCGCTCTCAAATTTTTCTCGCCGAAGCATTTTGGCAGTGCAAAGCTATATGACGACGAGATGCTGCGGCAGGCTGAAGTCGCCTCCCGAGTGGCTCAGATTCAGGATGATCACCTCGTCGATGTGCATTCATTCATCCATGACTCCGGGATCTATTACACGGAAATGGAATGGATCGACGGGTTCGACCTGCTGCATATTCTGCGACGAGACGTGCTGGACCTGATCCAGGACGCCGTCACAGCAGGGCGATGGGAAAGCATCAACAACCGCATCGTCACTACCGGAGAGGTCGACTGTCGACTGAAACCCGGCATGGCCATGGCCATCATTCGTGAATGTCTTGCCGGCGTGTCGGCACTTCATCGTGATGGCATCATTCACTGTGATCTGAAGCCTTCGAACGTCATGGTCAAACGGACAGGCCAGGTCAAGATTGTGGACACAGGATCTGCGTTCTGGATCGGTTGTCCTCCGGACGGACAGCCGTGCTCGCCGGAATACGCAGCTCCCGAGGTTCTCAAGGG
>JBDOMX010000578.1:0-2523 GCA_039831615.1 Planctomycetaceae bacterium | reverse complement strand
CTCAATCCGACCTGGCCAGCCTCGGCTACATGTTGATTGAAATGTTGACGGGCGCTCGTCCCTTTGCCGGACTAAAGTTTGCACAACTACTGGACACCAAACAAGCTCTGCCAGCCCGACTCGCCAGCCTGCTGCCTCAGGATGAGTTTGCCTTCATCGAACCCCTCACAAGGTTTCTGCAGCGACTAATCGATCCAGACCCGTCGCGGCGTTTTGCAACAGCCGGTGAAGCTGAATTATCGAGTGAAGGAGCTGCCGGATTTCTGAATGAACTGGTGAAAATTGACCGCAGCGAGGAATACGCCAGTGAGCTGCGGATATGGATCGCGGAAATGGAGTCCAATCCGGTGTTTGATCCGGCAGGTCGCACTGACGCGAAGACCGTGGATACGGCAAGCCACAGCCGGGACGTCGCCGCGACAAAACTTGTCCCACAAGGAACGGAATCGCGGAGCGATTCCGGAAACTTCGAGTTGACGCAGTAGCACCTGCGACCTGATCATCGCTCGCGGACCGGCGTCCGCCCGCGTCCGGCTCCTTGATTGGGCCGATCGGCTGCCTGTCCTCGCCATTTGCAAATACGGACCGGCTTCGCCAATATCCAGCTGACCATTCCGTCAGTCAGTAAAGGAAATCAAATGAGTCAATGGCCAATTGGTGTTTTCGCGTCGGTCGACGCCGGTCTTGGGGTTCACATGGATGTGGTCCAGGAATTGAAGATCCCCACCATCCAGCTGCATGCCCCAAGCAGGGAAACACGGACGAAGGAATCAGCGGATCGTTTTCTGGCCAAATGCGCCGACGCCGGCATTACGATCACGTGTATGTTTGGCGGATTCGAAGGAGAAAGCTACGCCGACATCGCCACCTGCGTCCGCACAGTGGGCCTGGTTCCCCCGGAAACACAGGCAGCCCGTGTTCAGGATATGAAAGGGATCAGCGACTTCGCACGTCTGCTGGGATTAGCCGCCGTCGGCCTGCATATCGGGTTCGTACCGGAAGACACCTCTTGTCCCAGCTATCAGACTCTGCTGGATGTGACCCGCGGACTGCTGGATCACTTCAAAAATAACGGCCAGGCCATGCATCTGGAAACCGGTCAGGAATCAGCCGAGCATCTGCTTGCGTTTATCGAGGCCGTTGATCGTGACAATCTGTTCATCAACTTCGATCCTGCCAATATGATCCTGTACGGGACAGGAGAACCCATCGAAGCCCTGAAAAAAGTCGGGCCCTACCTGCGCAGTGTGCACTGCAAGGATGCCACGTGGGCCCCTGATGGACAGCGTGGAAAGGTCTGGGGCCAGGAGGTCCCACTTGGAGAGGGCGACGTTGGTATCAAAAATTATCTGCAAACGCTGCACGATCTTGGCTACGATGGCCCACTGACCATCGAACGTGAAATCCCGGAAGATCCCCAGCGTCAAAAGGCTGACATCGGACAGGCCGTCGGGTTGCTGCAGTCACTCCGTAGTGAGATTCTGGGTTCCTGATAGCGATTCCGAAATTGGTCTCACCACCAGCGACCGGTCCTGATACTCAAACACCGTGTGAATGATGCGATGCAGCAATCAGGGACCGAAACCGAAACGACAATGAGGTCATCGGACCAAGCGCCGCGCATGCAGCCTGTGGCTTCTGTTGTACTGCGCACAGGAACTTTGATGCTCCTTCTCCTGTTTGTCGCTGCACCATGCAGTCGCGCAGAAGACTGGCCCTGGTTTCTTGGCCCGCAGCACACGGGTGTTTCGACCGAAACCGGTCTCGAACTCGACTGGTCCACAGATCAACCACCGTTGCTGTGGAAGCAGCCGGTCGGAACCGGCTACAGCGCTCCGTCTGTGGTGGGCGACCGGCTGGTCGTCCACCACAGACGCAAGCGAGATGAAGTTGTTTCCTGTCGATCCGTCAGCGACGGCAAGGAAATCTGGCAGTACCGTTACGCCAGCACATTCACAGACCCCTACGGCTACAACAACGGGCCACGATGCTCGCCCATTTTAGACGGCGGCCAGTGCATCACGCTCGGCGCTGAGGGGATGCTCACGTGCCTGAATCTGCAGGATGGCCAGCTCGTCTGGCAGCATGACCTGAAAAAGAAATTCCAGCTGCCAGACTGGTTTTTCGGCGTTGGCTGTTCTCCACTGCTGGACGGCGACCGACTCATCGTCCTCGTCGGCGGTCAGCCGAACTCCGGCGTCGTCACCTTCAACCGATTTGATGGCAGCGTGTTGTGGGAAGCGGGCGGTCAAACGACCTGGGACGGAGCAATCGATACCAGCAGCCGCAGGAAGAAGCCGTACAAATGGACGGGGACCGAAATGGTTGTCAGCTACTCGTCGCCCATGATTGCCACCATCCACGGTCGGCGCCATTTGCTGTGCCTGATGCGACAGGGTCTGATGTCACTTGACCCGGAGACAGGAGCAGAGAATTTTCACTACTGGTTCCGATCCAGCACCCACGACTCCGTCAATGCGGCTCGGCCGGTTGTGATCGAGGATCAAATTCTGTTGTCGGCCG
>JBDOMX010001229.1:0-3463 GCA_039831615.1 Planctomycetaceae bacterium | reverse complement strand
CGCCATGTCGTGCAGGTGATTGAAGACTTTCGGTGAGACCGCTACCTTGACCCATCGTCGACTGGCTTGCGGTGTTGGAATGGCGTTTGGCATGCTGCTGCTGTTTCCATCGTTCTCGTGACTCATTCATCGACCTCTCACGGTTTCTCTCGTATTCACAATACTGTTGTTCCAGTGCTACTCGGTGATCGACTGGCTGGGATGACATCCAGCCGTTGAAGTTCCGACTTTTCTTTCTCTTTAGTTGCAGATATCGTTCGAATGACATCAGGATCGGTGGCCGGTGGAGACTTTGTTCTGCGATGTTTTTGGGCTGTTCTTTAGCTGACTTTGTAACCCTGATTTCCGACTCATTGCTCGACCGCGTTTTGGGTAACTGTTGCTTCGGGTACTGTTGTTTCCGGTACTGTTGTTCAAGTGCCATCAGGTGTTTAAAGGGTTGGGATGACATCCAGCGACTGATGACACGAGAGTTACGACGCTTAATGCGACAATACTGTTCGAAAGTCATCAGTTTCTGTGTCTGGCGGGGACCTTGCTCTGCGTTTCCGTTGGACTGGTCTGGCGTGTTGTCGACACGGAGTCGATGACATGCAGGAACTCCGGCTTCGGTTACACGTTGTCGCGAATTGGCATCAACCATCGCGTACTGGTTGTCGGATTTAATGAGAGCATTGGTTTCACGGACGGCATCGTCGAGGCTGTAATTGGGGGTGGAAGGAGTCTTCACATTCACGTGAACTCCGTAGCCGATGGGACGTCCTGACTTGTCGTTCGTCTGCCGTTTCTTTTCTTCAACCGACAACAGGCCGGATTCGATGAGTGCGTCTCTCCGTGGCTTGTAGGTGTTGCCCGAGCATTTCGGCCACTTGCGAATGATCCCGTCGACTGACATGTAGGCCTTGAATCCGAACTTCACCGGAGTGCCGTGCGACTTCGCGAACTCCAGGACTCTGAATGCAAATTCGAGGCATCTCGGTATTTTTTGCAGTTCAGGATGGCGGATGAAATGATTCGCGATCAGCCGAATTTCTTCATCTGTAAATACTGCCGTGTTGCTGGGCGTTCGCCGTTGGTTGCCCTTGCGACCTTCGTTTTTACTGCTCACCCAGGCAACGATGGACGCGTTCTGTTCAGCAACACGTGATGTTTTATTTCTCAGATCGGATGTAACATCCTTCGATATTCCATTGCCGGTTTTGTACGCCCAACTATTTAAGTGTCCGGTTGCCTGGTCAGGACTGAGTCTTCTGACGCACACGAGATTCCACGCTAACATCGTGGTGGCCTTAGCTCTGGTGCCGGGTTCGCAGATGCCGAGTTGCTCCAGTTCCTGAATCTGCTGAACTGACCTGCGGTCCGACATCAGGATGGAGCGATAGCGTGCAAGAGACTCAGGCGGAATGTGACGTGATGGGTTTGGCTTGGATTCAATTTGTGAAGGGCGAACGCTTAACGGAGTCTTGCTGGGCTTGATCGCACGTGTCCGTTTCTGAGGGGAAACGGGCCTTGTTATGATCTCCGTCTCGATCTTTTCGGCTCGTCGCTCGACCGACGACCAGCAGATCTTTCGAATCTCACCGGACTGAAACCTCCGGATCCAGTCCACCCACGCCCCAGGCTTGGTCGTCTGTCCAGGAATGTGTCCGAAAGGAAGTCGCACGCCTTGTGAAGTATTCGGGTAAATCTCGAACTGTCCGGGGGAATGACGAATTCCTACGGACTGAAAGAGCCAGCGGATTCCGTCGCACGGGACGGGATACTTCAGGAAGAACCGATAGTGTTTGCCTCCAGATGGCGTGTTGCTGACGAGCCATGCGTCCTCCGTGATCCCGAGTCGATACAACGTCTTCTGCAGGATGTCGCAGCGTTTGTGAAAGTCTTCCGTCTCGCCGTGAGCGTCTACATCAATGCAGACGAATGCCGTTTGATCCCATGAGCGAGGGCCAGTCCATACAGGAAGCTGTCCCGGAAATAGCTCAGCCTGCAGGTGTCTGAGGACATCTTTCTCTGTACAGCAAGCATCTTTCCAGTCGCCAGTTTTGCAGTCGCGACTCTTCGGAGTCGTCCAATCGCTGGGGGCACCACCTGAAGTTCTCACAAAGGTTACGCCTCGGGGACAGAACAGATTCATGAACGCCTTCAGATCGTCCGGAGTTGCGTCATGAATCTGCCGCCGTTCGTCTTCGTTGAATCGCTTCTTGGGGGTGCCCGTCTTAGTGTAGAGTGCTACGCCGTTCAGGCAGGTGGGAGAGTCCAGGCAGGTGACTTCAGTGTGCATCGGAATTCACTTTCAGTGGATAACGGTTATGGAACAGGTGTTCATACCGTTCCATCTGACACTGAAGGAGATGCAGATTAGGTTAGTGATTTGTCGTCATCGGTGGCCCAGGTTTGTGGCCGTCGGTTTTCGGCTGGTCCTCCATTCCTTAATGGGGCCGATCAGAAATATTCCTTTCGGTCATAGCAAGAAAAACAAATCCCAATACGCGTCAAAAAGTCGGACTTAGCGACGTCAGTCGAATCGAGGCTTCGGGATCGTCACTCCACTATCTCCACAGCACGGGACATGTCCTCGAAGAAGATATCTTCAGCTTTGCCGAAGCAATCTCACCTATCGGTTAATCTTAGCCGCACGAACTGCGTTCCGCAGATGTGACCGACGCAGACTAATTGCCCAGTGCTCTGTCGAAAAACGTTGGCTTTCAAGCGTGTCACGGTCCGCGAGGTCTTGACACTCAGCGCAAAAGCCACAGATGAAGGTGGCGTGGATGTAATTGCCGCCACTCACGCAGCTTGGTTCTGAGTACTCCACCTTCGCGGTCTTGCGCGCTCAGGACACGCCCTCCGCAGCGCGCAGCCGAGATGGCGAGTGTCGTCGTTTCGATTACGCGACGGGATGCAATCCAGCCGCCTCTTGAATCAGTTTCGTAGCTACGTCGATGTGTCGGGCCGAAGCGAACAAGCAGACCGCTTCCAGACCCGTCCAAACGTCGCCCCGAGTGCACGCCGCTGAGGGAAACCGGTCCATGTCTGCCCGTGCGATCAAGCTCGCCCCTCACGGATTTTCGGTGTTTAAATTCCTTCACGGCAATTTGAAACTGGAAGGGCGGCCAGAACACATATGGACGATCTGTGAGCCAAGTTGTGGCAGGAATCGACCGGTTTTCGGCGCAGTTCAAATCCTGTTGCCTCGACTTTAAATCAAAACAGCTCGTCGCATTCAATTGTGGTGAGCTGCTTCTCGTTGAACACTCGTGGTTTGCGACTGATTCGCGAGTCCGTTGAATTGGTTCAAACAGCGTCCCGGAATTGGTTCTACGGAAGCATTATTAACCATCACGTGTTCTTGAACAACGAGTTGCCAAGTTCAAATCCAATCGCCAGTTTCGAGGCAAATCGCACGCCCGATCTAGATTGTTGTCCACGATCGGCCGATTGCTGTGGTTCCATATGATGGTGG
>JBDOMX010001045.1:0-3463 GCA_039831615.1 Planctomycetaceae bacterium | reverse complement strand
GATACCGTCAATTTCGCGTATTCCAGACACCGTCGTATCTCGCCGGATCGGCCGGGAATTGTTTCTGAGTAACATTGGCTGTTCGGATTGCCACGGGATTGATGGTCGGGGAAATGGACCTAAAACGACTGATTTCGAAAAGAACTCGGTCACCGATGAGCTGTATGACGAACCAGGACTACATGACGTGTGGGGTCGCGTGAATCAGCCCCGAAACCTCACGTATGGTATCTATCGTGGCGGGCGACGTCCTGTGGATCTGTTCCGCCGGATTCATGCTGGCATCAAGGGAACAGCAATGACGTCATTCGAGGCGAAGCTGAAACACGAAGAGATCTGGCACCTGGTAAATTATGTGTTGAGCGTACCGTTCGAAACGGAGCCTGGTCGCGCGGCACCCACTGAGTAGTAGTTTGATATCGGTCGATCCTGATCGGTTTATGGTCATCGCGGTACGCGTCGACCTGTGGAGTCATTATTGTGAAGAGATTTTGGGCACTGTTTTTCTTCTTCTGGCCAGCGGTCACGCTCGTCGTTTGCTGGATTGCGCCCAGTCGCGGATGGTGGTTCCCCAGCGACGCCATGAGTCCACTCGGCGAAAAAATTGACGGCCTGTTTTATTTGATTCTCGCAATTGTTGCGATCACATTCGTGGGAACGCAGTTTGCCCTGGGCTGGGTGCTGTGGCAGTCGGCCACAAAGGACGAGGACAAAGCGGCTCACTTCAGTCACGGCAGTCACAGCCTGGAATTAATCTGGACGATTGTGCCGGCATTCATTCTGGTGTTCATCGCCCTGTACCAGATGGACGTGTGGATGGAGTTCCGCGTGCAGGCAAGTTTTCCCGACGAAGCCAAAGCGGCACCCGTTGTTGAGGTCACTGCGCGGCAGTTCGAATGGCGCATGCGGTATCCGGCTCCGGGAAAGCTGCTGCAGAATACCCCTCAGCCGGATGACCTTTATACTGTCAACGAGATGCACGTGCCGGCGGGCCGACCGGTTCGCTTCACATTGCGAAGTGGCGACGTGCAGCATGCATTTTTCGCACCTGAATTGCGCGTCAAGCAGGATGCCGTGCCCGGGCTCGATATTCCCGTATGGTTTGAGATCCCGGTGCCTGGGAAATATGAACTTTTGTGCGCCGAACTGTGTGGCTGGGGCCACTACAAAATGCCGGCAATCATCTACGCGGAACCGGAAAACATTTATCAAGAGTACCTGACGAATCTCCAGCAGGAACAGAACTTTGACGGGGTTGTTCCTGAGGCCGAAGAGGACGAATAGTGGTCTGTCAACGCAACAACTTCGGGTGCCACTGGCTCCGCCAGTGCTGCTCAGGTGACATCACAGGATGTTACTTACACTGGCAAAGCCAGTGGCACACAACGGAAAGCTGACCATTGACAAGCCAGTAGTACTTCCGGACGAGCTGGCCTGCTCATTCTCCAGGTTGAACTGATTCTGAATTAATTTCGGCGCTGACCACTGTGCTGCTGAGCGAAAGACCGGCTTAAAATAAGGTTGGGCAGCGACGCCCGGCCAGCAAAATATTTTCCCTGATTCCTCATCGAAAAAGGCAATGTCGATGGCCACGGCCAGCCCGACAATCGGACTCCATGACGATCATGCACACGATCATCATGAGCCGACTTTTGTCCAAAAATACGTATTCTCCACCGATCACAAGATGATCGGGATGCAGTTCCTGATTACGACGTTGTTCATGCTGCTGGTTGGTGGTTCGCTGGCACTCGCGGTGCGCTGGCAGCTGGCATTCCCGTGGACAAAGATGCCGATTATCGGTGATCTGTTCGGGCTGCTCAGCGGTGCCGGTACATCGATCTTTGCCGGGCAGGGCGGTCAGATCTCACCCGAGTTCTACACCATGCTGTTCACCATGCATGCCACGGTCATGATCTTTCTCGTCATCATTCCGATCCTCGCCGGCGCTTTCGGGAACTTTTTGATCCCGCTGCAGATTGGTGCCGATGACATGGCATTTCCGACCCTGAACATGCTCAGTTACTGGTTCATGATTCCAGCCATCGGCTCCTTTGCCATCAGTTTCTTTGCCGGTGGCGCCACTGCCGGACCGGCCGCCGGCTGGACATCCTATCCGGCTTTGTCAGGGATCGCCGAGGCCGCTCCTGGTTCCGGAGTTGCTCAGACATGGTGGCTGATTGGACTCACATGTATCGGTGTGTCATCGATGATGGGATCGATCAACTACATGACCACGATCATCAACATGCGTGCTCCCGGAATGACCCTGTTTCGCATGCCGTTGACGATCTGGTCGATGTTCATCACGGCGATTCTGCAGGCATTCGCGCTGCCAGTGCTGACGGCCGCCGGCTTTATGCTGGTCGCTGACCGCGTGCTGGGGACTGTATTCTTCATTCCATCGGATTTGATCGTGAATAACTCAGAACCAACCGTCGGAGGGGGCCAGACGCTGCTGTGGCAGCACCTGTTCTGGTTCTACTCACATCCAGCGGTGTACATCATGCTGCTGCCGGCGATGGGGATGGTTTCGGATATGCTGTCGTGTATGTCGCGGAAACCAATCTTTGGCTACAAGCCGATGGTGTATTCGATGGCGGCGATCGCGGGGCTGGGCTTCATCGTGTGGGGACATCACATGTTCACGAGCGGCATGAATCCGGCTCTTGGCATGAGCTTCATGACGTCGACGATGATGATCGCGCTTCCGTCTGCGATCAAGACTTTCAACTGGATCGGCACGGTCTGGGATGGCGACGTGCAGTTCAACGCCGTGATGTTGAACTGCATCGGATTTGTCGGGATGTTCATTGTGGGCGGTTTGAGCGGTATCTTTATGGCGGCGGTTCCCGTGGATATTTATTTCCACGACACCTACTTCATTGTCGCCCACTTTCACTATGTGCTGTTTGGAGCGACCTTGTTTGGCGTGTTCGCCGCAATCCAGTTTTGGTTTCCCAAGATGTTCGGCCGCATGATGAACGACAAGGTCGGCAAGCTGCACTTTGTGTTGACGTTCATTGGATTCAACGGCACGTTCTTTCCAATGCATTTGCTCGGCATTGCCGGCATGCCGCGGCGGTACGCGGACCCCTACCTGCATCCGTGGATGGAACATCTCCAGCCAATGAACGAGTTCATCACGTACTCTGCGATCCTGATGGGGTTTGCTCAGTTCCTGTTGATTGGCAACTTTCTGATCAGCATCTTCAAGGGTGAAAAGTGTGGCCGGAATCCATGGGGTGCCAACGGACTGGAATGGTCCGCTCCGTCGCCTCCGGGACACGGCAATTTTGATGTTCCACCGGTGTGTTATCGGGGCCCATACGAGTATTCCTCCCCGGATGCGACGGCGCTGAATCAGGATTTCATCCTGCAAACAGAGCCACCTCCGCGGCCGGCAGACGGGGCGGACGATCATGCGTAGTGCATCGTCAAGGGTAAAAGTTGGGGGCCAGTG
>JBDOMX010000104.1:0-3466 GCA_039831615.1 Planctomycetaceae bacterium | reverse complement strand
ATACTTTAGCAGATTTTGCGTCATCATAAGTTTCCGTATTACCATCCTTTCGCAGTCCCTTATATTTACCCGGCTTTCCACCCTTTCCCTTAATTTGCCAAACATCTCCAGCTTTAGCATTCTTAGGTTTACCAAGTTGAACCTCATTTAAATTCAAAGACTCTAGTATTCTAGTATAAATGCCCATTCTAACTCCAAAAAAAGATTATAACTTACTACTTTATTTATAATTATCTCAACCTGCTATTGGGTCTGGAGGGCCTGATTTTGGCATTATGCAACATTTCTGGTGAGCTTCGATGAAAACCTCAGCGTCAAGATCATGCCAACCTATGCATGTCCCATCATCCATTATTTCTGCGACCAGATTGCCGTGCTGGTCTTCCATAATGTAAACGAGATTGTTGATAAATGTGTGGGACTTGTCTGTGATGAATAGGCAGTGAGCCATTACACCAAGTTCTGGATAGATATAGTATTGGCCTGGTTCAAAGGCCATTACGGCGGGAGCATTTGCTAAAGAATTTTTCTGTTTTTCCAACGTCGCGTTGTGTACACGCGAGCGCAAAGTATGTGGACGCCAAGTTGTCTGCATACTTCGAAACATTCGGGTTACGTTTAAATAGAGTTTCCTTGATCTGGATCGCCTTGGTGTAGAGCTTAATCGCCCTGTCGTTTTGACCAAGTTCGCCGTACTGTTGACCCAGATTATGGTAGGAACGGGCCAGATCCTCGGCATACTCGCCTTCCCTTGGGTTGGTTTTCAATAGTTCAACCTGAATGCCGAGTGCCTTGTTGTACCATTCAACCGCCTTGTCGACCTGACCGAGATCCGACTGCACAATCGCCAGGTTGTTATAGGATGTGGCCAGACTGGCTGCATAATCGGGTACGTTTGGATGATCTCTCCATAGTTCATACAGGATGAGAATTTCCTTTTCGTACAGTTCAATCGCCCTTTGTTTTTTTCCGAGTTCCGACTGGGTATTCGCCAAATTGTTATAAGAGTATGCCAGATCTAATGCATAAAGCGGCACATCCTTGTGGTCATTCAATAACTGACTGAAGGCCAAGCGTGATTTTTCATATTCAGCGGCGGCGTCTGCAGGATTACCTAACTGCTGGATAATGCTACCGAGCCGTTCATGTGCTTTCGCCAGTTCATACATGAGATCTCGGTCGCCAGTCGATTGCTCAACAAACGTTTCATAAAACGCCCGCGCTTTTTCCAGTAGGGCCTTCCGAATCGGTTCCATCTGGGGAACGTCAAACAGCTCGTTCTGGCTGATCGTAGTCAATTCACCCACGGCCATCCGTGCCAGCTTGAAATTCCGTTCCGCGGCCTCTTTCTGCTCTTCGGCACGTTCTCGCTGCCTGGCCTCGTTTGCCTGGGCCAGCGTGGCTTCGGCCTCTCGCATTTCGGCCAGCTTGCGCTGCCGTTGGGCTATATCCCGCTCCTGCACAAGCTGGGCGTTGTACCAGAGTCCCCCGGCCACCAGGACCATCAGGGCTGCTGCACTAATGCCGAGCATCCCCGCCAGTGCCGGTTTCCGCTTACACCACCGCCAGCCGCGCTCCAGCTTGCCGATTGGCCGCGCGTGGATCGGTTCGCCGTTCAGGTAACGACCCAGTTCCGCCACCAGTTCGTCCGTCGTCGTGTAACGACGCTTGATGTCCTTTTGCAGGCACTTCAAGCAGATGGTTTCCAGGTCCACATCCAGAGCCGGGTTCAGCTGACGCGGTGTCACCGGTTCCTGTTCCAGAACCGCCACCAGCGTGTCCATCACCGTAGCCGACTGAAACGGCGGACGGCCTGTCAGCAGCGCATAAAGAATCGCACCCAGCGAATAGATGTCCGCAGCCGGGCCGATCGTGTCTGTTTCACCCGAGGCCTGTTCCGGAGGCATGTAGCCGGGGGTTCCCAGGATTTGACCGGTTCCCGTCAGGCCGCTGTCTCCTTCGGTTTTCTTGGCCAGACCGAAATCCGTCACCTTGGGCTCACCGCCGGTGTCGATCAGGATATTGGCCGGTTTCAGGTCGCGGTGAATCACACCCTGAGCGTGCGCATAGGCAATCGCCTCGGACACGCGTTGCGTGACGGTTGCCGCCTCACGCGGCGGCAGCGGACCATCCTTGACCTGCGACTCCAGGCTGGCCCCTTCAATAAAACCCATGGAAAAGAAGTGCTGGTGGTCGTGTTCACCAATTTCATAGATCGGCACGATACCCGGATGCTCCAGGCTGGCCGCCGCTTCGGCTTCCACGTAGAAACGCTGCACGTCTTCGGGCGAAGCCAGTTGACCCGACAGGATCATTTTGAGCGCCACGACGCGGTTCAGTTTCGTCTGCCGCGCTTTGTAGACCACGCCCATCCCACCGCGGGCGATCTCCTGCAGCAGTTCGTAGTCACCGAAACTGCGCAGACCTGGTGCGGCATCGGTGTCAGCGGTCTGCCAGGGGGTAACCGTGCGTTCCGAACGGGACCGGCGAATGGATTTCCCCAACCGTTGGATCGCGTCCACACGCTGGTGGACCCAGGAATTGTCGGCAATCAGATCGGGAAACCGTTGACGATAGTGGTCGGGATCGATCGCGGCGTGGATTTGCAGCCGGCAGGCGATCTCTGCGGAAACGAGCCGTTCCATCCGTTGTGGAGTGTCGAGTTGCGGGAACCGCTTCAAGTAGTCTTCCAGCGACGTGGGCGCGGATGACTCTGTGTCCGAGGATTCTGCGTCCGACGTGTTGTCGCCCTGGATTGCGCTGACCGACTGTTTCCAGAGAAACTCCATTTCGATGCAGACCAGTTCTTCGGTCGTATCCGGGAGTTCCGGTTCGGGCACATGTTCCAGGCAGGTTTCGATACTCAGAGCATCGCCGTCAAACCAGCTCTTTTCCAATCGGCTGCAGGCCGCTTCATTGACGCGCTGGTTGCCTGATCGGCTCTCGGGTGCATCGGCCCGGGATCGTGGAGGCAGCGTGGCGAATTCATCAGACGGTGTCTGTTGGACGGACCGTGGTGGCAGCGTGGCCTCAGCGGCGGCCGAAGCCGAGTTGTTTTCGTCCGGTGATTTCGGAACCGACTCGGTATCGCCGGGTCCCACAGTGTCCGCGGGTGCCTGCGGCGGCGCCTCGTGCAGCAGCGCTCCGTCGGATGCTGCAACCTGTTTCGCATCGCCGGGGTTCTCGGACTGATCGTTAGGCATCACTGGTCCCGTGCTGACGACTGCAATGTGTTCACGGCAATGGGAATGCTCGCCGCAGTATTGATCTGATCGCTGAGGGTTGCAGCGGCCGACAGAGCTGTTGCGTGCCTGTGACCGCCCCCCGCAACGCTAACGACAATCGCGGGAAAGGGCAAATGTTGGCTCTGGACATCTGTGCCGCAATGCGTGATCAACATCTACGGTCTCGCAGAAATCGAAAACCGGCGGTGAGATTGGGACACCTTCAGCTCCGAACGCGGGAC
>JBDOMX010000453.1:0-3466 GCA_039831615.1 Planctomycetaceae bacterium | reverse complement strand
CGTCACAGAGCCCGTCACGTTCAAAGTCATCAAGACCATCGACGGTGACACCATCGACGTTCTGACCGCGGACAAGAAAACCATCCGCCTACGCTTCACCCTAGAGTTTGGCAACTCTTTCTTCTTCCTGGTACTCCGATTCAAGTGTGGCAGTTTGGTTGTAGAAGACCAGCCAAACGACCGCTACGAGAAAGAGCAGTGACCCAATAACACCAGATGCATCATTGTTGTCTTTACTCATCGTTGCCCCTTCGTGTCAAACAGCCTGAAGCTGCGTTCGCAAAGAAATTGAGCCGTCGGCAGAGAAGCGAAAAAACCTTATTGATCGTGTCGCCACGCCGAAGACCAGTTCAACGCCGACTGATCCTATACGTTTGGTGCATCTCCGTTCACGTTTGCGTGCTGGTCGTCTTGTGGACCGCCTATCGGCGGGAACCATTTAACCTAAGGGTGGTTGGCACTTCAACCCACCATCAACAGTTCAGGACGTGGCCGACCATAGCGAGGGGAGGATTAAGACCAGAATGCCAGCAGATCGGGAATGAGACGGCGGTAATAGAGCCACACAGCATTCGATCTGACGCACCCAGTCTCTTCTACAGACGAATCGTCGTGTAATGAAAACGATCGCAGCAGACGCTGTTGTGTGTAATGTCAGCAGCATGGGAACAGAGACGGCAACTGTACGTCTGATCGCTTTGCAGCTTGGCTGCCAGATGCACTTGTTGGATCTTCAAGTTGCTGGAAGGAGCGACACTCCGAGGGTATTATTGAAGTCCCTCACGTACGACGTACGGCCCTCCCTCAACGATCCCACCACAAAGGCCATTCCCCATGGTCGTCCATCGCTGTCCTTCCTGTTCGAAATCGCTCAAGATCCCGGACAAGTTCGCAGGCAAAAAAATCAGGTGTCCAAACTGTCAGGACCCAGTGCGAATTCCTGCAGTTAAGCCAGACGAAAAAAGTCCGACTTCGAAATCTGAACGTGCTTCGTGCCCAAACTGCGGTAAGTCTCGAAAGGTGCCAGGCAACGCTGTCGGTAAAACGGTGCGTTGTGATTGTGGTACTGAGTTCACCATAACTCCGCAACAGAAGGGGCGATCGAAGGCTTTCAGCTCAAAACTACACACCGTTGGTCGCTACGAACTGAAGAGCGGTCTACTGGGCAAGAGCTATTCAGCGTCGTATGTGTGCCCAAATAAGGAATGCGGGGCTTCCCTGAAGAGTCAACAGGAGGAGATTGGCAACGACGAATCCTGCCCTCACTGCGGTATGGCGTTCCGATTAAGTCAGTCTCCGCTGCAGAAAAAACTTGAAGCTGATGAGAGTAAGCGACAGGCACGACTCGAAGCAGATGCCCTGCGGAAAAAGGTACAGAAAAAACAGGAGGAGCAGGAGAGGCGGCGGCTCAAAAATGAACAGGAGTTGGTCGAAGTGGATCCAGGTGAAGTCGGCCCACTCTACCCCGTGACACGCCCCCCGTAACTCCCCTGCCCCCCTGGCCCTGCGCGCACGAAAAAGGCTACTGATTTTTGGTCAGTAGCCTTGATACGGCGTAATCGGTGGCCCGCATATGTGCAGTGAGCCGGCAGAATTTGAAGGCCGCCGACTCACCAGCTTCATTCCCTCTCAGGAATTTCAGCGCAGACATTGTCCGTGGACAAGGATTGTATGTCAATTCAGAAACCCCAAAACATCGATTTTGCAGCCTATATATTACAGGATGCCAGAGAGTATCGCGGCACAGGTGGTATCAGATATCCAGTGATTCCGGACCTCAATGACCCCGGAATAGCGGTGCATTATCTGGCTGAAGCGTGGGCGAATCAGACCGGAAAAGCCTATAAGGCTGAATTGGCCAAACGGGCCAGGGACCGGGGACTTGTCATGGAGGTGATCAAAGACCATACGATTGTCGCATTATCAGACGCTCGGGAGATCCTTCGAAATGAAAAAGGGACAGCGGAAGAACTCGAAGAAACTGAAGAAACCTAAGCCGTATTATTCAAAGTCGCGCAAGCGGTGGGTGGCTGAAGTCCGGATGACGGACGGCAAGTACAAAGCCCAGTTCTGCCACAGCAAGGACGACGCTTTCGATGCGATCGAAGTCATGTGGCAGGACCGTGTTGCTGGTGTCGTCGGTGAGCATTCCGTCAAGGCCGCGATCGATACGTGGCTGGCAGCTGGTACGTGGCGAGCGAAGACACTGCAGGGCTACACAGACACGTCGAAACATCTGGCCGACCTGCATGAAATTCCGCTCCGGTCGTTGAATCAGGAGTCTGTGCAGCAGTTGTTGGACGGAATCAAATCCACGGCTATGCGGGATCGGGTACGGTCGACGCTGAGAACGATGCTGAACTGGTGCGTATTCAGGAAGATGTTGCGGGACAATCCTGTTACCGACACCGAGCCAGTGAGGCACAAACGACAGCCGATCGAGGTGTTCGAGGTCGACGAGACTGCGGCGATCGTCAAGGAACTATCAGATCGCTGGAAAGGCCCGGTCGAGTTTATGCTGCTGACGGGGCTTCGGCCGGGCGAGTGCTGGGCGCTGCAGTGGAGCGACTGGACCGGCAAGACGCTGAAGGTTTTGCGGGCAGTTAAGGAAGTCGACAGCATTCAGGTCGTTGAGCCGACGAAAACCGCAGCTGGCCGGCGAACTCTGCCGCTCCCGAAAGCCGCTATTAAGATACTCGAACAACGCCGGGTGGCTGCGATGAAAGCGGGGCACGCTGGCAAGTCATTCCCGATTTTCGCCAACACTCGCGGCGGCATGGTTCGACAGGGAAACTTCCGGCATAAAATCTGGCGAGTCGCGCTGCAGAACGCCAAGGTTCCGTACAAGGTTCCTTACACGCTTCGGCATTCGTTCGCGACCTGGAGTCTCAACTCAAAAGAATGCCGACTGCCCGCAGTCAGTAAGTATTTGGGTCATGCAAAGCAGTCCACAACGCTGGATCATTACAGCCACCTGATGGTTGGTGAACTGGAGCAGGTGGCCGAATACTGGGACAAAAGGACGGGGTGAGACATGATAGAGATTCAAGTCTTATTTATTGAACCACAAGACCCTCGGAGCTACGAAGACATACTGATTTTGTGTGGCCAGAAACGGGGCAGCAACCTGATCCTGAGTACTCAAGTACGGCATTTGCCCAGAGTCGGTGACAACCTCGTATTCTACCAAACAAGCACTGACAAGGTGATCCACGTCGAGGTTGAATCTATAGATTTCGTCATGCTGGATAAACGCGAAGCAGGGCAGTTCGTGCAGAGTGAGTACATCCAAGTTTGGGTTAAACACACCGACACCACGTAGAACAACGACACATAAGCTCCGACATAACCTCCGACTTGACGAAAAAACGCTGGTCACTCAAGGCGAGTTGACCAGCGTTTTCATTAGTCGGGGCGACATGATTCGAACATGCGACCTCCTGGTCCCAAACCAGGCGCTCTAGCC
>JBDOMX010000801.1:1612-3468 GCA_039831615.1 Planctomycetaceae bacterium | reverse complement strand
CGGATTCTGCGGCAGGTGTCCAATTATCTGCTCAATGACCTGTTCATTACCCATGGGCACACGCTGGAAGTGCCGTGGGATGATCTCGGCGAAACGCAGATCGACGAGATCTTCGAAGCCTGGCAGGCGCTGCCGGAAGAGGACTGTCGTGCGATTGAGATTGTGCTGCACGAAGTGAGTGAGATGGCCAACGAGGATGGTGTTCGCGCTATCATCGAAGAAGCCCTGCGTCAGGGACATGTGGCTCTGGTCCAGGAGATGGACAACTACGAGAGTCGCCACGACAAGGCTGTCTGGACACACATACGTGCTGTCGACGTGTGGGATCTGGCGGTCCGGTTCGCTCGTGCCGATTCGTTGTCGCGGATGCGGTACTGGATCACGCGGATGGACATTCCAGCCAAGGTCCCCGATACCAGCGCTGCAACCAGAAGAAAACTGCAGCAGGCACTGTCGGCGTTCTTCCTGGCGACGCAGGCCCGCGGCAAGTACTGCAAGATCGAGCATTACGTTCGGGCCAGCGGCGTCGACTACTTCTTCTGCTACCTGGACGATTACGCGGACACGTACATCAACTTTGATGAAACCGGTGATTACGCCCGCACTCCGGAACGCCGCGCGTTCGAGCTGGTGTTCGCGTACGACCGGCGGCATGGAACGCTCGACATGTTCGTCCGGGGCGGCAAGAAGGTGTACATCCCGCTGCAGGAGATCTTCTGCCGGGTGATCCTGTCTGAAGAAATCGCACCGGAGAATCGGGATTCCCATCCCTACGAGCTGAATGGGCTGATCAGCCGCGACAGTCATTTTCCGACTGATCCCGACGACGGAATCGAGGAAGTCCGTGTCCGCAGACTGCGGCTGTCAGTCAAAGGGATGTCAAAACGCCGGATCACACTGGAAGCGAATCCGGACGGCGACGCGGACGACATCTACGACATGATGGATGAGTACCTGAATCAGCAGCGGATTCCGGCGTCCATCGTCAACGTGACACAGATCGGCTTCAAGTTCTCATTCGATCAGGAAGACCCGGGCCTGCCACGCTCACTTTCGTTTGATGTCTCGTATCCCAACTCCAGCAACCTCAAGAGCAAGCCCGAGCGTCTGAGCGATCTGGGAGAGAAATACCTCAAGCAATGGGGAGTCGATCGTGCCGGAATCGCTCACGCACATGTGGAGTCTCATTGAAGTCGAGCGGCCGCTGCTGTCGGCAGACGACCTGGGGCAACTGGGTGACGATCATCAAGCCGCTATGGAGTCACTCGGTTTCCTGGTGCCGGCGGCCACCGCTGCGCACATCGTCTGCAGCGAATGCCACGACGACCACATCGTCGAGGTCAATCGGGTGCGAAAAGGAGGGAAGACCCGGTTCTTCATCACCTGTCCGGACGCCGGCTGGTGCGAGGTCAGTGGAGACCGGCTGAGGCAGTGGTCCATCGATTGCGAGGCGGTCGCGAAAGCACTCAAGGATGCCCTGGCACCCTCTGGGCGCCGGAAGGCGATTCTTCCGGGGAGGCTGTGGCGGCTCGGCACGACGACATGGCAACAGACATCACGCGACGTGGTGTTCGCCCGAGGTCTGTCATGGCCCGACGCCGGCGACGTAACCCGCGCGATCGCCAAGACCACACGTCCCATCGTGCTGGTTCCCAATCAGATTCCCGATGATGACTGCTGGGTGCGGGGCGTTCCGCCGGTTGTCGCACTGTCGCAGGTGTCGCAGCTCTGCGACGGCAAACTGGAGATTGACCAAACCCACATGATGGCTGCCATCACAGAGCAGGACGCGGCGCCGACAGAAACGGGAGCCGGCGTCATCTCCACCAAGAAACAGAAGCTGATGATCCGGCAGC